>JAEWEQ010000069.1 GCA_023389315.1 Actinomycetes bacterium
TCGTCGATGCGGTACCACAACGGCAAGGGCACTCCGAAGAAACGCTGACGTGAAATCAGCCAGTCAGAAGAAAGCCCGCCCACCCAGTTTTGGTAGCGCACCGCCATGAAAGACGGGTGGAAAGACAATTCTTCACCGCGCTCAAGTAGTTCCTCGCGCAAGTTTTGGCTGGATCCAGGGCGGGTGTAGTCATGTCCGCCGTTGCGAATGTACCACTGACGAGAAGTGACGATTTCTAGTGGCTTATCACCCTTTTCGAAGAAGTTCGTCATACGTTTGGTGGGGCGCGGATCGCCCTTCATTTCGCCGCTGGCAGCGAGCGCCTCCACGATTGTCTGGCGAGCAGAGAAGGTGGTCTTGCCCGCGCACTGGCGGTATAGTTCCTGGCCGTCTGCGTCGGTGATCCACTCGGGTACCTCGGCTTCCAGACGCCCATCACGGGCCAAAACTGCACGCATGGGTAGTTTCAGTTCGCGCCACCACTGCACGTCGGTGAGATCGCCGAAAGTACAGCACATCGCGATACCGGCACCCTTGTCCATTTCCGCAGCCGGGTGCGCGAGGACGGGGACGGAGACGTTAAAACCGGGGGAAGTTACGGTGGTGCCGAACAGGTGACGGTAGCGGTCATCGTCGGGGTGGGCAATCAGGGCCACGCAGGCGGGCAGCAACTCGGGGCGAGTGGTGTCGATCAACACGTCCTCGCCGTCGGGTCGGTGGAACGCCAAGGTGTGGTAGAAGCCGGGGTATTCGCGGGCCTCTAGTTCGGCTTGGGCCACCGCGGTTTGGAAAGTCACGTCCCACAGGCCAGGGGCCTGCGCCTGGTAGGCTTCCCCGCGCGCCAAGTTACGCAAGAATGCACTTTGGGTGACTTTTTGCGCGTCCTTGCCGATGGTCTGGTACTGCAGCTTCCAGTCCACCGACAAGCCCAGGTGGCGCCAGAGCTTCTCGAAGCCTTTTTCGTCCTCCACTGTCAGCTGCTGGCACAGTTCGATGAAGTTCCTACGCGAGATCGGCACCTGGTCGCGGCTCTTAACGGATTTGGCTTCCCCGTGGTGCGGGGGCTGGAAGTCCGGGTCGTAGGGCAGGGTGGGGTCGCAGCGCACGCCGAAGTAGTTCTGTACGCGGCGTTCAGTGGGTAGGCCGTTGTCGTCCCAACCAATGGGGTAGAACACTGATTTTCCGCGCATGCGTTGGTAGCGCGCCACCGCATCGGTTTGGGTGTAGGAAAAGACGTGGCCGATGTGGAGGGAGCCGGAAACGGTGGGTGGGGGAGTGTCGATGGAGAATACTTCACTGCGGGGGGCATCGGCTTTGAAGGAGTAGACCTCACGCTCTTGCCACTGCTGTTGCCACTTGTCTTCCAGGCCGTCAGCACTGACGCGGTCGGGAACCACGGGGGCGGGCAAAGTAGTGGGAGCACCGGGAGTATTCATTCATCCTGTCCTTTTGACATCGCGTCGGGAGCGGATAGGTCCGCTTGGGAGTCTCTCTTAAAAATTACCTGTTCGGCGCCGTTATTCCCAACCAGGAACCCAATTAGTGCCCAAGAAGCCTGTTGGCGTGCGGGATATCACTGTCCTTATCGGAGAAGTTATTGTCGCTAGAGTCCCGCCGGTGGGGCCTGAACCGCGAACGCTCAGACCCCACCGGCAATTGTGCCCCGTGCTAGCGGGCAATACTTAAGCTGCGCAAACCGTCAGTATCCGGCGCCACGCTCGAAGGTTGCCGGGGTACCAGCCAGCTTGCTTTGTTTTGCGGCAGCTTCCAGCTCTGCATTGCCTGGAATATCGTTAGCATCGCGTCCCAGCGGCTTACCGGTTCGATCTTTAATGGTTGAGATAGCAGCTAAGGCTATAGCAGTAAAGATAAACAGGTAAGCTGCCACCGCTGCCGATGAGGCGAAACGGGCATTGAGGAAGGTTGCGATCATTGGGGCGAAAGCACCACCCAGGATTGAACCAATGGCGTAGGCCAGGCCGGCACCAGAATAGCGCACGCGGGCGGGGAACATCTCAGAGAATAGAGCCGATTGCGGACCGTAGGTCATCCCTAGCCCAATGGTTAGCGGCAGTACGCCAGCGATGATTCCCGCCCATGAACGGGTGTCGATTAGCCAGAACATGGGGAATACCCATAGCAACTGCAAGACGAATCCAACCTGGTAGGTGCGTACCCGACCGATTCTGTCAGACAGCCACGCCGATGCCAGCGTGGTGAGTAGATAGGTGAAGGACGCTGCAGATATGACGAGGAGCATCATGGTGGGGTCCATTCCTAAGCCACCTTCGCCAGAGGCGTAGGCCAGGATATACCCGCCTGTGATCATGTATCCGGCTACTCCGTTACCCATGAACGTGAGGGCGCCTTGGATTAGTTGCTTGCCGTTGAAACGGAACATTTGTACCAGCGGTAGACGCAGTTGCTCGTCGTCTTGGGAAACTTCCTCGAAGATTGGTGATTCCGATACGCCAAGGCGGATGGCCATGCCAACAACGATGAGTACCACAGATAGTAGGAACGGAACGCGCCAGCCCCAGGTGGTGAAGTGGTCCCCGGATACTGCACGCACTATCGCTAGCACCCCGGTGGCGGTGAGCATTCCGAGAGGGACGCCGGCTTGTGGGAAGCCACCAAACCAGCCGCGCCGATTTGCAGGGGCATGCTCGACCGCCATTAGTGCGGCCCCGCCCCATTCCCCACCTGCTGAGAAACCTTGCAGGATGCGCAGCAGTACCAGCAAGATGGGGGCCCACACGCCGATGCTCTGGTAGGTCGGTAATAAGCCGATCAGGACTGTTGCAAAGCCCATGATAAGTAGGGTTGCTACCATCATTGCTTTGCGGCCAACTTTGTCACCTAAATGACCAGAGACCAGTGCACCTAAGGGACGGAAAAAGAAGCTTATACCAATAGTGGCGAAACCAATGATGGAGCCGAGAAGAGCGTTGTCGTTGGCTAGCGGCTTGAAGAACAGAGGACCGAAAACTAGCGCAACCGCATTGGAGTAGATAAAGAAGTCATACCACTCCACGGTGGTTCCCACGAGTGTCGCTACTGCGACCTTCCTGTCTTCGCGCTTTTTCGGATCGAGGATTAGGTGTTCATGGCTCATGATTCAACTCCCATTCTTTCAGGAGGCTAAGGGATGAAAGCATGCTCCCGTGCATGCTTAGTGGCGCGGTAGTGTGTATTGGTAGCAACGATGCGAAACCATATACGACACCATATATGATCTTCAGTATAGTAGCGAGCGATTTGTTGTCAAGGGCAAAAATACTTAAATATGCGCCGAATATTCCCAGCGCGGTGAACGCACACCCGTAAGCTTAAAGATGGATGCGTCCTAATCTTTATTCTGAGAACCCGCTACCTAGCCTACCCAGGGTGACTTTCAAGAGGTAGATTAAAAATCGTTGCGGGAGCTTCAGCTTTGGAACTCGTGATCTTCGGAAAGGTATTGACGCAGGGTCCGCATCTTGTGTTCGCGCACGTACATTTCGATTTCCGTGGCTGGTGCCCCGTCCTCGATGAGGGAAAGAATCTGCGCATGTTCAGCTACGGAACGATCGGAGTGGCGGGGATCAAAAGCATAGGCGCTACGACGAATGATGGTAATGCGCTCCCATTCGCGTTCCAACAACTCGAACATGCGGCGGTTAGGGCATTTTTGGGTCAGCACCCGGTGGAACTCGTTGTTCAGCGAGGTGAAAACTCGCGGGTCGAAAGAGCTTTTCAGCATTTGCCGCATTTGTTCATTTAGCTCATGCGCGCGCTGGAGGTCCTCTCCGGTTAGGTTCTCAACCGTGGTGGCAGTAATGTAGCCTTCCAACACTCCGACAGTGGAGAGCGTAGCGGCGTAATCCTTGGTGTCTACGCCCGAGACAATCGCCCCCACATTGCGTTGGAACGTGACCAGGCCCTCCGCCTCTAAACGGCGCACAGCTTCGCGCACCGGAACGGGGGAGACATGCATATCACGGGCAATACGATCCAGCACGAGGCGGTAGCCGGGTGTGTATTTCCCGTTAATGATGCCTTCATGCAGGTTGCGGTATACTCGCTCGGATTTTGAGATCCCCGTCTGGCTGCGTGGTGCCATAACCTTTCAGTTCCTTCCATGCGGGACACACTTCCGCCCCGCAAACGGGTGGAAACTCCCAGTAAACAGGTTTTTACGTCGTATCTGTGTGGGCCGTAGTTAGGGCTTTTGAATTATGGTACCCGAAATAGCACACGGCTAGAGTTTGCGCCCCGCAGGCGGATACTTCCTGCGGGGCACAAGGAGGGCTAGTCAACTTCGACGCGCACCTCATGGGCAGGTTCGGTTACAGCTGGTCGCCGACCTTGAAACCCTTCTCGGTATCACCCTTACGGGTGTAAGAGAACCCGTCGGCACCGATGGTGACGTCCATTTCGCGCGGCTCTTCGCGGGCGATGAGTTCCACCAGGTTCCCATCCAGGTCCAGCACGCGGGAGGCTTCGGTGTACCAAGACGGCACTACCTGGTGGCCCCACCAGTCACGCCGCTGATTGTCGTGCACGTCCCACGTCACGGTCGGGTTGTCCGGATCACCGGTGTAGTAATCCTGGGTGTAAATCTCAATGCGGTGACCGTCCGGGTCACGCAGGTACAGGTAGAAAGCGTTAGAAACGCCATGACGTCCCGGACCGCGTTCGATGTGATCCGAAAGCCGCAACGCCCCGAGCTTGTCACAGATGTACAAGATGTTGTGCTTTTCGTGGGTGGCGAAGGCAATGTGGTGCATACGCGGGCCGTCGCCACCGGTCAGAGCGGTGTCATGCACGGTGGACTTACGCGCGAACCAAGCAGCGTAGGTAACGTCCTTGTCATCCTTAATGTCTTCGGTGCGCTTGAAACCGAGGTCTTCTAGGTAAGCGGAGCCGTTGACGACATCGGGGAACACCTGGTTGAAGTGATCCAAGCGCACGAGGGCGCCCGCCCCGTACTTGTCGTAGTCCCAGCACATGCGGTGTACGTGCTCGGTTTCGTAGAAGAATTCGTAGGGGAAGCCCAGCGGGTCTTGCACCCGCACGGCATCGCCAATCCCCTTGACGAAACCGTTCTTTTCGCGGCGCACCGGGCAACCGAGTTCACGGTAGTAGGCTTCCGCGCGGTCCACGTCCTCGGGAGTGCGGACGCGGAAACCGAAAGCTGCCACGGCGGGGGTGTCTCCTTGACGTAGCACCACATTGTGGTGGATGAACTCTTCGAAGGTACGCAGGTAGATTTCCGAGTCATTCTCTTCCGTCACTACCAGGCCCAGGACGTCCACGTAGAACTCGCGGGACTTCTTCAGGTCAGAAACCACGATGTCCATGTAGGCACAGCGCAAAATGTCCGGCGCTGGTACTGACGGGGTGGGGATGGGTTTGATCTCGTTCATCAGTTCAGTCTCCTTTGGCTGAGATTTTTAAGGAAGACGAGGGCGGGGCCGTCCTCGCCGAGGAAACGGCAGCTTAAGCGGAAGGCCCGCCCAAACCGAGGTCATTGTCGGCATAACCGGTGGCGCCAAAGCGCGTGGTGTGCACGTCACCGAGGGTGATGTGGATGGCCTGCTGGTGGGAGTAGAACTCCAGTGAACG
>JAEWEQ010000025.1 GCA_023389315.1 Actinomycetes bacterium
AGCCCCATCCCGAACCTGGAAGCTAAGCCCGTGAACGCCGATGGTACTGCACCCGCCAGGGTGTGGGAGAGTAGGAAACCACCGCAACCAAACCCAAAACGGAGGACAACCCCAAAACACACAACAAGGGGTTGTCCTCCAAAACAATTAACCACGAACTAGGCTGTGGAAAAGACGACAAACGCCCACGGGAAGCGCGCTCAGTTTACATAGCGCGGGCAAAGCACATAGGCTGTAAGGGATAGCAGCTAAATCAAAATAGAGGAACAACGAGGAAAATGGCCAATTTCGGCGACCAAGATAATCGCGGCGAGCGCCGCTTCAACGACCAAGCTGGGCGACAAGATCGTCGCGACGGCCACGATTCCTCGCCTCGACGCGAGCGCTCTGACTTTGGGCAGCGCGGAGCAGGCTTCACCCCCACGCACGACCGTGGTGGGTTCCATCGTAACGGCCGTGATGATCGCGGGGGCTTCCGTCGTAACGATCGTGACGACCGGAGCGGTTTCCGTCGTAATGACCGCGATGATCGTGGTGGTTTCCGTGGTGGGGATCGGGATAACTTCCGCCGCGATGACCGTGGTGGGTTCCGTCGTAACGATCGTGACGATAGTGGTGGTTTCCGTCGTAATGACCGCGATGAGCGGGGCGGCTTCCGGCGCGATCAGGGCGCTGGCGGACGCAACCAAGAGTGGCAAGACGCAGCTGCTACCAACGAACCGACCGCTGCCGACTTGCAGACCGAACTCGATAATCAATTCGAAGAATACGTATATACCGTAGACGGCCTGCCCATTCCTCCCGGACTGGAGGCCAACGAGCTGGACGACGCCACCTATAACGCACTCGCCACCTTGGGGGAGCACAACCAAAACCGGGTCGGCAAGCTCCTAGTGATGGCCGGTCAGCTAATCGACCTGGACCCCGAACAAGCATACGTATACGCCCAAGCTGCCGTGAAACGCGCTGGCCGCGTGGACGTGGTACGCGAAGCCGCTGCCCTAACCGCTTACGCCTCTGGCCGTTACGCCGAAGCGTTGCGGGAAGTGAGGGCCGTGCGCCGCATGCGTAACGATGAATCGCTGCGGGCCGTGGAAGCCGACTGCGAACGCGGACTCGGTAAACCCGACAAGGCACTGGAAATCGTGGCGGCTACTGAAATGTCCGCGCTACCGCTAAGCGAACAGGTCGAACTCGTCCTGGTCGCTGCTGGGGCCCGCGCTGACCTGGAGGAATACGACACCGCCCTCGTCTTACTGTCTGACGCACTCTACAAGCTGGAAGACCACGCAGACGACGCCACCCGCCGCCGACTCATGGTCGCGCAAGCGGACTTCCTGCGCCTGGCTGGCAGGGAAGAAGAAGCCGCTGAAGTGGAGGCGCGAACTCCCGCGGAGGAAGAAGACAACGACATCGTCGACGTCCAACTTTTCGCTGACGCCGACATCGACAACCGGCGCAGCGACCTCAAAGGCAGCCCGAAAGCGCCGGTGGAGAAATACGACACCCTCATCCTGGACCTCGACGGCGTGTGCTACATGGGGAAGAACCCGGTACCGCACGCTGCTGACGGGATCAACGCCGCCGTCGAAGCGGGCATGAAGCACGTTTTCGTAACCAACAACTCTTCGCGCACGCCGGCGACGATTGCGGCGCAGCTGAACGAACTCGGCATCCCCGCACAGGCAGAAAACGTCATGACTTCCGCCCTGGACGTCATCGGCGTGATGGAAGAAAGCGTGCCGGCCGGTGCGAAAGTATTCGTCATCGGTGGTGAAGGCCTTCGCCAAGCCCTGACCGACGCCGGATACCAGGTGGTGGAAAGCGCAGACGACGCACCTGACGCCGTGGTGCAGGGCTTCGACGCCAGCGTGGACTGGAAGATGCTGTCCGAAGGGGCCCTGGCGATCAACGCCGGCGCGCAATACTTCGCCACGAACCTGGATGCGTCCTTGCCGGTCGAGCGCGGATTCGCCCTCGGAAACGGGGCCCTGGTGCGGGCGGTGCGATACTGCACCAACACCAAGCCCACGGCGGCCGGCAAGCCGCTGCCGGGGATCTTTGACCGGGCCATCAGCATGGTGGAAGGTGAGCGCGCCATCGCCGTTGGTGACCGCCTGGAAACCGACATCGCGTGCGCCATCGCCGCGCAAGTGCCGGCCCTGCACGTCCTCACCGGGGTGCACGACGCCAAAGCCGTGGTGCTGGCAGAACGAGGCTTGCGTCCGCAGTTCCTGCACCTGGACATGCGCGGCCTCACCGAAGCACACCCGCGCCCGGACCACCACAAGGATGGAACCTGGACGTGTGGGGTGAGCCAGGTGGCGAAGGTTATCCAGGGGCACTTAAGCCTCGATGGCGTGGTGCTGACTGAACCGACCACCGTTACTTTGGACTCCTACCGCGCGCTGGTGGCTGCGGCTTGGGACTGGGCTGACGGGAACCCGAAGGTAGTGTGTCCGCTGCTGACAGTGGTGGAAAACGACGACCCGGCGGGCATCGTGGAAGCCCCTGCGGTGGAGCCGGAGGACGACGCTGCGGCAGACGGCGGCGAATCCGCTGTGTCCGCGCCTTCCGCTGCGTCCGCTGAGGACGTGGCTGACGAGAGCGAGGCCGGTAATCCGCACGATTCCGCCACGGAACTGTCACAGGATGAAACCGCCAACACCGACGAGCTCACTGGCGATACTGAGCTCGCTGGCGAGGCTGACCTCGCGGACGACGATGCGGACCTGGATCCGCAGATGGAAGCCAAGCTCGCGCAGGTGGACGTGGAAAACATCGACCCATTCCTCCCGGGCGAAGAAGACCTGCAGCAGCTACTGGAAGAAACCAAACACCTCGACGATGTTTAATCCCACGCGAGCCCACCCGGGCCCGCAGCTGTAAGGAAAGAACAGTAGTAGTGAGCGAAGAACTACCAACAGGCGCCGCCCAACCCGCAGGGGAGGGCGGCGCTGCCGCGCCAGAAACCGGGCAACCGCAAAACGGCATGGCGGCACCTGCCCGGGAGAGCGCCACGGCGCCTGCACCTGCCAACCCCAACCGAGTAAGCGAAATCGAGATAAGTCCCGGCGCGGTCGAATCCAACGAAGCGGTGCCCCCTGCGCGAATCGGCGCAGCGGCTGCCGTGGATTCGCAGGCAGTAAGCAGCTCCGTCGGGGAAGGAACACCGCAGGCGACCGCCCTCGCCCATGAACTACTACAAATGGAACTACCGCAACGCCTGCGCGCCCTACAACAAATGGAAGCACGCCTGGCCGACGAACTACGCGAAGCCGGGGCGTAACCGTGGGACGACTGCGGCGACTGGACTCCGAACTGGTGCGACGCAAACTCGCGCCCTCACGCACCAAAGCACAAGAACTCATCCAAGCCGGACTGGTCACCCTCGACGGAGTGGTGGTCACCAAACCTGCTCGGCAACTCGACCCCGCCCAAGCGGTAGAAGTTAAAACCACCCCCACCAGTGACTACGCCTCGCGCGGCGCCCATAAACTCGCCGGAGCCCTCGACCAGCTCGGCCCTCTCGCACCGCGCATAGCAGGACAGCGCTGCCTCGACGCCGGCGCCTCCACCGGTGGGTTCACCGACGTACTACTGCGCCGCGGCGCCGCCAGCGTCATCGCCGTCGACGTGGGCTACGGGCAACTCATCTGGCGCCTGCAAAACGACCCACGCGTGGAAGTGCACGACCGCACCAACATCCGCTACCTACAGACTGAAACCATCGCCCCCGCACCCACCGTGGTGGTCTCAGACTTGTCCTTCATTTCCCTCACCCTAGTGCTACCTGCCCTAGTGGGAGCCGCTCATCCGGACGCTGACTTCCTCCTCATGGTCAAACCCCAGTTCGAAGTCGGCAAAGATGCCCTCGGTGCTGGGGGAGTGGTGACCGACCCGGCGCAACACCATGCGGCGGTGCGCAAAGTTATGGACTGTGCCACGCAGCTGGGGCGCCCACCCTACGCGGTGGCAGCCAGCCCCCTGCCCGGCCCCGCCGGCAACGTAGAGTACTTCATCGCACTGAAGCAGAGCCATCCGCGCGAACTAGCGCCCGAACAGTTCGACGAGGCGATTTGGGAAGCCATCCACAACGGTCCCGCCGGCGAATCGGAAAACTAGCCACCATAGTGAGACAATAAAAGCACCTGAACGCCAGTCAATGAGGAGAGCCCGTGGCACGCCGCGTCATGTTGATCGTCAACGTAAACCGACCATCCGCTGCCGCCACCGCGCGCCAAGTAGAAGCCGGCCTACAAGCCCGTGGCATTGAAATCTGCGACGAACACAGCACCGACCCGGTCGAACTCGTCTTAGTATTCGGCGGAGACGGTACCATTTTGTGGGCCTCCCAATTCGCACGCGACAACGACGTACCCCTACTGGGGGTAAACGCCGGACACATGGGGTTCCTGGCGGAAGCTGAAATCTGCTCCCTGGACCAAGTGATCACCTCGGTGGCGGAAGAAACCTACACCGTAGAAGAACGCATGACCCTGGAGCTGGACGTTTACCGCCCCGGGCAGGAGCCCATCCAAGACTGGGCCATCAACGAAGCTGCCATCTTGCGAACCGACCTGGCTCACCCCGCTCACCTGGGAGTGGGCGTCGACGGTCAAGGAGTGTCCACCTACGGTGCCGACGGCATTATCCTGTCCACCCCCACCGGGTCCACCGCCTACTCGTTCTCCGCCGGCGGCCCCGTGGTATGGCCCGACACTGAAGCCGTCCTGATGGTGCCACTGGCCGCCCACGGACTATTCACCCGCCCCCTGCTGGTAGGGCCGCACTCGCAACTGGAAGTGAGTGTCCTACCCGACCAGTGGGCGCCCCTGGAAATCTGGTGCGACGGGATCCGCTGCATTGAAACCCCCGCCGGGACCCGCATCGAATGTCGCCCCTCACCGCGCCCGGTGAAACTAGCGCGCATCAGCATAACCCCGTTCTCCGCCCGCCTGGTAGCGAAATTCAACCTCCCCGTCACCGGGTGGCGCCACCAAAACAGTGAGGACGTGCTCTCCCACCCCGGACACCGGGAGGCCCCGACCCAGTGATCAACGAAGTATCGATAACCGCACTGGGGGTGATCGAAAACGCCAACATCGAACTCGGCCCCGGATTAAACGTCCTCACCGGTGAAACCGGCGCAGGTAAAACCATGGTGCTAACCGCCGTGGAACTGCTACTCGGAGCCCGCGCCGACGCCGGGAAAATCCGTGCCGGACACGAACGCGCCACCATTGACGCCTTCTTCACCCTGCCACCCGCCGCCAGGGCCCATCTGGCGGCAGAATGCGACCTGGAAGAACTCACCGACGGCAGCGACGAACTCGTCATCTCCCGCACCCTCACTCCCACCCGCTCGCGCGCGCACGTGAACCACCGGCCGGTAACCGCCGCCACCTTGGCGACCCTGGCACCCGTCCTCGCGACCATTCACGGCCAAGCAGACCAACTGGCGCTGCGCTCACCCGCCCGGCAACTGCAATTCCTGGACGAGTACGGTGCCGACCGCGTGCACCAGCTAAAAACCCAGTATCAGCAAGCCTGGGCAGCCGCGGTCGCGGCTAAGAAACAACTCGACCACTTCTTAAAAAACCGCGACACGGCGCAACTGCAATACGACACCCTCGCCCCCGTGATCGCCAACATCGACCAGCTGCAGCCCGAAGTGGGAGAAGAAGAACGCCTGACCGAAGAAGCTGAACGCATCGGGAACGTCGAACAGCTCCGCCACGGTCTAGCCGCAGCCTACCGCGAACTCAGTGGCGGTGAAGGCGCGGGCACCGAAGCCCTGGATGCCGCGGCGCGCGAACTACAGCGGGTGGCGGACACCGACCGGAGCCTGAGTGAACTAGCCACCCGCGCCGGGCAGATCGCAGTCGAAGCCCAAACCCTGGCTCAAGACATCCGCAGCGAAATCGACTCCCTGCAGGCCGACCCGGCGCGCCTGGAGTGGATCAACCAGCGCCTGCAATCCCTACGCGCACTGCTGCGCGGGCGCGCCCTCGACGTGGCGGGACTGTTGCAGTGGGCGGAGGAAAAGCGCGCCGAACTGGAAGACCTGGAAGCCGGGGACAAGCGCTACGACGAACTTAAAAACCAGTTAGCTAAAGCGCAAGGGGAGGTTCTAAACGTTGGTGCGCAGCTGACGCGGGCGCGGCAAACCTCAGCTAGTGAACTAGCCAGCGCCGTCAACCGCGAACTCGCCGCGCTGGCGATGGCCAGCGCCAAAGTCAGAGTGAATCTCAGCGCCCGCCCCAAACCCGGCCCCGAAGGGCTGGACCAGGTGGAAATCACCCTCCAAGCCCACCCCGACGCCAACCCGGTGGCCCTGGGGGCGGGAGCTTCGGGAGGGGAACTATCCCGCGTGATGCTGGCCCTGGAAGTGAGCCTAGCTAACCGCGCTGGCCAGCAAACTAGCGGCGCCCAGCCGGCGACCTACATTTTTGACGAGGTCGACGCTGGGATCGGCGGCAGCACCGCCCTCGCCGTGGGGCAGCGGCTGGCGCAACTAGCGCGCAAACGTCAAGTCATCGTCGTCACCCATCTGCCGCAGGTGGCGGCGTGGGCGGACCATCACTTCGTGATCGACCGGGACGGAGCCACCACCACCGTGCGTAGCGTGAGCGGAGACACACGCGAGGCCGAATTGGCGCGCATGTTGTCCGGAACTCCGGGCTCGAGGACCGCACGCGCCCACGCTGCTGAGCTACTTACCCGCACAAAGATGGCAGAATCTAAAGCGTGAGAATGATTCCGTGGAAGCAAAAGCGCGAAACCGGTGCCGCTTCGTACCGGGTGCGCGTGGATGAGCGAACCAAAAAACTCGCGCTGCGACTCGAACCGGGAGAAGTGGCGGTAATCGACCACGCCGACATTGACCGGGTTGCCGCCGAATCCCTGGTGGCGCGCCAACCAGTGGCAGTCCTCAACGCCGCTAAGTCCACCACCGGCCGCTACCCGAACCTGGGGCCAGGGATCTTGCTGGACGCCGGCATCATCCTCATTGACGACCTCGGGCCCGACATCATGACCCTGCGGGAAGGAGACAAAGTCCGCATCGATGGCGAGGACGTTTACCGCGGTAGTGAACTCATCGCCCAGGGCGTGGTGCAAACCGTGGACACCAACGCCGCCGCCATGGAAGCGTCCCGCGAAGGCATGTCCTCCCAAATCGAAGCAT
Source organism: Actinomycetes bacterium (assembly GCA_023389315.1). Taxonomy (GTDB): domain Bacteria; phylum Actinomycetota; class Actinomycetes; order Actinomycetales; family Actinomycetaceae; genus Gleimia. Next base: position 7,190 of record JAEWEQ010000025.1, read on the forward strand.
TCGCCGCCAACACCATGGAATACTTGGCCCGCGAACGCGACCTGCTACTGAACTCCGTGGGCATCCCGGAAGTGAAAACCAACTTCCAAGGCCGCCACATGCTGGTAGTGGTGCGCGGCTACCACTACAAAGAAGACTTAGCTGCACTCAAGCCATACATTCGCGAGTACCGCCCCGTCCTCGTCGGAGTGGATGGCGGTGCGGACGCCATCATTGAAGCTGGCTACACCCCCGACCTGATCATCGGTGACATGGATTCGGTGTCCGACGTGGCCCTCACCAGCGGCGCGGAAGTAGTGGTGCACGCTTACCGCGATGGGCGCGCCCCCGGGTTGGAACGCGCCCAACGGGTGGGAGTTGAACACCAAGTATTCCCCGCCACCGGCACCTCCGAAGACGCCGCCATGCTGCTGGGCGACGCCAAAGGTGCAGCGCTGATCGTGACCCTGGGTACCCACACCACGCTGGTGGAGTTCCTCGATAAGGGGCGCGCCGGGATGGCGTCGACCTTCTTCACCCGCCTAGTGGTGGGGCCGAAACTGGTGGACGCTAAAGGGGTTTCCCGCCTCTACCGCACCCGCATTTCCTCCTGGCAACTATTCATGCTCTCCGCCGCTGGCCTGCTGGCACTGATGGTGGCGGTCGCCGTCACGCCGGCGGGGCAAGCGCTACTTTCCATCGTTTCGGTTTACTTCAACGATCTAATAAACACAATCCGTGAATGGCTCGGCATGGCACCGTCCATGCCCACGAGCTAGGGGAGAAGAAAATGGTTGACTTTCGCTACCATCTGGTGTCACTGATCTCAGTGTTTGTCGCCCTCGCCATCGGGATTATCCTCGGCGCGGGACCACTGCAAACCCCGATTGCCAACAGCCTTTCGGGTCAGGTGAAAACCATCCGGGAAGAACAAGCCGCCATCAGCGCGCAGGTGGAGACCGCCCGCATTGACATCGCCCAACGTAACGAGTGGGTACAAAACGTCACCGAAGCGGTGCTGCCGCAAACTTTCACCGGCATTGACGTGGCAATTGTCGCTTCCGAGGACGCTCGCCCCGAAGACATTGAATCCATCTCCAACCTGGTGACCACTGCCGGTGGCAAAGTAAATCAGCAAGCCACCCTCACGCCCGGCTGGCACAACGGTGAACTATCCCAATACCGATCCTCCCTGTCCGGCGCCATGGCAACCCACCTGAGTGAGAAACCCGCCGCCGACGCACCGCCCTCGCAAATACTGGCCAGCTCCCTGGTGGATGCACTCACCAAGGATGGTGACGAAGCCCTGCTGCTACGCCAGATGCTGAACGACGAATCTAACCCGCTGGTTACCTTCCACCAAGAACCCGCGAAATCCCAAGCGATCGTCATTATCGGCGGCCCCACCCCGGAAGTGCCGGCCACTGCCGCCACCCCCACTCCCACTGCCACCCAGCTGGGGGAGGATGACTCCACCATGTGGTCAGAACTGGCGCGCGCCGCCGCGAAAGCCCCCAAATCCGCGGTCGTGGTCGGGGCGGCGACGACCGCCGATGAACTGGTCTCAGTGGTGCGGACCGCGCAGATCCCCGTCACCACCATCGACGGGGTAGGCACCTCCATGAGTAACGCCTCCACCGTGTTGGCTTTGACCACCGCGAAAGCAGAAGCCCGCGCCTTTGGTTTTGCCTCCGGCGCGACCGCTGTGGTTCCCCCGCTCCCGGCGAGCGTCAAATAACCCGCCAAGCGAACCCGAAGGAACCCACCTGCTGCTATGAAAACCCACCTGGTAACCTCCGCACTATCGGCCGCGGCCGTGACTTTGGTGCTAACTCGAGCGCTGCACTCCGCCCCCAGTTTGGAGCTGCGCAACCACCGCGGTAACGCGGTGAGCCTTTCCGAAGGAGCAGCGGTAGCAACCAGCTTGACCACTTGCGCGCTGGCGCGCCAAGACCTGGCAGCGGGAGCCGCCTTGGCGCTGACTTCCGCGGTGGGCATGGCGGATGATTTGGACCATGGTCGCCACGACGGTGAAGCCCCCGCCAAGGGTTTGAAAGGCCACTGGCAGGCCCTCCGGCGAGGACGGATCTCCACCGGCGCGTTAAAAGTGGCAGGAATCGGGACCGCCGCCTTGGCATACAACTTGGCACGTCGGAAGCGGCGGGGACGCAACTGGGTGGACCTGGTTATCGACACCGCGCTGGTGGCGGGCAGTGCGAACTTAGCGAACCTGTTCGACCTGCGCCCCGGCAGAGCCTTGAAAACCACCGCGCTGCCCATTGCCGTAACCGCCGCCCTCGCCCCGCACGCCCGGGCCGCTGCGGCTGCCACCACCGCCACCGTCCTCGCTGCTGCTCCTACCGACTTGCAGGGCACCACCATGTTGGGGGATGCCGGTGCCAACCCGCTGGGATTGCAGTGCGGCATGATGCTCTCGACGATTGAGTCACGCCCGGTGCGCCTCGCGGCCGCTGGTCTCACGGTGGGAATGATTTTGGCTTCTGAACGCGTCAGTTTCACCCAGGTGATCGCCGCGAACCCGGTGCTGAACGCCCTCGACATGGCGGGACGACCGCGGGGCTGAAGTGGCCTGAACCATGTCAGTTGAACCAACCAACCGCACTCCCGGGAAGGGACGGCGCCGCGCTCTGCCGTGGGGCTGGATTACCGGGGCGGTAGGAACCCTGGCGCTGGCCACCTTAGCGTCGCGGATCTTCGGGTTCGGCCGCTGGCTGGCGCAAAGCGCTTTCGTGGGGTCGGGAGCCACTGCCGGGGCCTACGCCTCGGCCAACCAGATCCCCAACATTATCTTCGAAATCGTCATCGGCGGGGCCCTCACCGGCCTGACCGTACCACTGCTGGCTGGAGCGTTGCGGCGCGGCCAGCGGCGCGAACTAGACCAGATCGCTTCGGCCCTGCTCACCTGGGTACTGGCTATTTTGATGGTAGTGGCGAGTGTGATTTTCTTCGCCGCCCCGCTCATTGCCCAGGCACTGCCGGTGCCGGTGGGCGCTGACGCGGCCTCCCAACATGCCCTGATCACCGATTTCCTGAGGGTCTTCACCTGGCAGATCCCTCTATACGGCGCCTGCCTGGTGCTAACCGGTATCCTGCAGGCCCACGAGCGTTTCCTCCTGCCGGCCCTGGGACCACTGTTCGCCTCCATAGTGGTCATCACCACCTTCGCGCTGTACGCTTGGATTGGGGGAAGCGGCAGCACGCAGGTGGCGCTGAGTGTATTGGCGTGGGGTACCACTGCGGGGGTGGCGGCCATGACACTGCCACTGATCTACCCGGTATGGAAACTGGGAGTGCGGCTGCGCCCCACCTTCCAACTAGCTCCCACCCATCGCCGCCGCGCCCTGAAACTCGGGGCGTCCGGGTTGGGGGCACTGTTGGCGCAACAGCTTTCCGTGGTGGTCTCCCTGTGGTTGATGCGCCGCTGGGGAGAAGGTGGCACCGTCGCGGTCTTCCAATACGTACAAGCCGTTTACTGGTTGCCTTACGCCATCCTTGCCTACCCGCTTGCAACCGCGGCTTTCCCCAAGCTGTCCCAACTGGGCGAGGACGGGGTGAGCGAAGCCTTCCAAGCCACCTGCGCGTGGGCCACCCGCCGGGTCCTGGCTGCCGCCTTAGTGGGGGCCGCACTGTTGGCCGCCGCCGCGCCCTTGGCACAGGCGTTCTTCGACGTCCTTACCCCGGTGCCTGGGATGGGGCGAGCCCTGTTCATCATCGCCCCCGCACTGGTGGGATTCGCTTTGCTCTATCACGGTCAGCGGGTGTTGTACGCGGTGATGGCGACGCGCTCCGCCTGGCAGGTGGGGGTTGCCGCTTGGGTGAGCGTGGCGCTGGCAGCTGTGGTCGCCACCCGCCTGTTTACCGCGGGTGGGCACGCCTCGCAGCCGGCCGCCTCTTGGACCGTTATCAACCCCAGCGGTTGGAGCGCGGGGGAACAAGCCCTCGCGGGGATCGCGGTAGGCCACACCGTGGGGATGCTGGTAGCTGCCGGGGGAGTGGGGATAGCCATTTACCGGCAGGTCGGTGCCGCCGGCCTCACTGGCGTGGGTGGTAACCTATGGCGCCTGTCACTGGCTTTAGTGCCGGCTTCCTTGGCTGCGTGGGCCCTGAACCACTGGCTGGTGGCGGGGAGCGCGGGAGCCGGAATGCGCATCGCCCAGTGCGTGGCCGGCGGACTTGCCACGGTGGTGCTGTTGGCGCTGGCGGTGCTGGTAACCGGGCGCAGTCTGCGAGCTGATTTCACGTCCTCGCCGGCGGTCGACCGCGCCCCCTGAAGTATGCGGCCGGTCGCTGCGGGTGTGAGGCGGAACAAAAACTCGCGCGTCACGCTGGCGCACGAAAGCTAGAAACCTTTATGCTGGAGTTCCGTGGAAAATACACGCGCGCCCAAGGCGCCCTTCGAACCGTTTCATATTTTCGTCACCGGCGGGGTGGTTTCCTCCCTCGGTAAAGGCTTAACCGCCGCTTCCCTAGGTCATTTGCTCCGCGCTCGCGGCCTGACCGTCGCCCTGCAAAAACTTGACCCTTACATTAACGTCGATCCTGGCACCATGAACCCGTTCCAACACGGCGAAGTATTCGTCACCGAGGACGGGGCGGAAACCGACCTGGATATCGGCCACTACGAACGCTTCCTCGATGCCAATCTGTCCGGCAGTGCCAACGCCACCACCGGGCAGGTGTACTCCACCGTCCTCGCGAAAGAACGCAAGGGGGAGTACCTGGGGCAGACGGTGCAGGTCATCCCCCATATCACTGACGAAATCATGGCGCGGATGCGTGCCCAAGCCCTCCCGCCCGCCGGCGAGGACGTTCCCGACGTCATCATCACCGAGATCGGTGGCACCGTGGGTGATATTGAATCGACCCCATTCCTGGAGGCCGCGCGGCAGGTGCGTGCGAAGTTGGGACGCAGCCGCTGCCTGTTCATCCACGTGTCACTGCTACCGCACCTGCGTACCGCGGGGGAGATTAAAACCAAACCTACGCAGCATTCGGTGGCTACTTTGCGTTCCTTGGGGATCACCCCTGACGCGCTGGTGTTGCGCTGTGAAACCAGTGTCCCGGCGGACGTGAAGGAAAAGATTTCCCTCATGTGCGACGTCGATGCCGAAGCGGTAGTGGTGTGTCAGGATGCTTCCTCCCTGTATGAGATTCCCAAAGTCCTGCACCAGGAGGGCTTGGATGCCTACGTGGTGCGGCGCCTGGGCGTGGCGTTCCGCGACGTGGATTGGGCCCAGTGGGATGACCTGCTGCAGCGGGTGCGCCACCCCCAACGCGAGGTGACGGTGGCGATCGTGGGTAAGTATGTGGGCCTGCCCGATGCGTACCTGTCGGTGTGTGAAGCTATCCGCGCCGCCGGTTTCACCCACCACGCCCGCGCCCATATCAAATGGGTGGAGGCCGATGCGTGCCTGGATGGGGGAGCTCGGGAGCAGTTGGCGGATGTGGACGCCATGATCGTGCCCGGGGGCTTTGGTATCCGCGGGATTGAAGGCAAGCTCGCGGCCCTGCAGTGGGCGCGCGAGAACCAGCTACCGACCCTGGGTATCTGCCTGGGCCTGCAGTGCATGGTGATCGAAGCGGCGCGAAACCTGGCAGGCTTGGCCGATGCGTCCTCCACTGAGTTTGACCCCGACACTCCCACCCCGGTGATCGCCACCATGGATGCGCAGCGCGAAATCATCAGCGGCGGTGACCTGGGTGGCACCATGCGCTTGGGGGCCTACCCGGCACGTTTGTTGCCCGGTTCAGTGGTGGCCAGTGCTTACGAGTGCGAGGACGTGAGCGAGCGTCACCGGCACCGTTTTGAGGTAAACGGGCACTACCGACCGCAGTTGGAAGAAGCCGGCTTGGTTATCAGTGGTACTTCCCCGGATGGGAAGTTGGTGGAGTTCGTGGAGCTTCCCGCTGACAAGCATCCGTACTACGTGGCGACCCAGGCGCATCCGGAGTTCAAGTCGCGTCCCGGGCGTGCGCACCCGCTGTTTGCGGCGCTGGTGGCAGCAGGGCTGGAACGCCAGGAGGCGGTTAGCTAACCCTTGTGGCGGGGTGCGCCCGCCCTAGCGGCGCCACCGTATCGCCAACTCGCTCGGTCGCCCCCACTGCGCTGACCGCCCTCGTGCGCAGGGAACTTGCCATAATGGAACCATCTGGCCTTGAAAGCGACCACAGGAGGAAACATGATTGCCGATGAACCGATGAGCGCACGGATCCTCAGCCACCGCCGCGTGTGGGACGGCGCCGTGTTCGACATGGACGAGGACGTGATCACGGTTCCCGGCGATGACTCCCAGCTGGTGCGCCACTACGTGGCCCACCCCGGGGCAGTGGCGGTGGTGGCGCTGCGCGAATCCGATACCCCCTCCGGTCTCGAGGTGGCGCTAGTAGATCAGTATCGTCACCCGGTGCAGGCCAAATTGTGGGAAATTCCCGCTGGTTTGCTGGACATGGAAGGCGAATCTCCACTGGCCGCGGCCCAGCGTGAGCTGTGGGAAGAAGCGGACTTGGTGGCCGAGCAGTGGGATGTGCTGGTCGATTACTTCACTTCCCCGGGCGGGTCCACCGAAGGGCTGCGGATTTACTTGGCGCGCCAGGTCGCAAAAGCCCCCGCCCAGGAACGCTTTGCGCGGGCGGGGGAGGAAGCCACTATGACGCTGAAGTGGGTGGACTTAGAAGCCGCGGTCGCGGCGATTCATGCTGGGCGGATGCATAACCCCTCTGCGGTGGTGGGGATCTTGGCGGCCGCTAGTGCGCGAGCCCAGAATTGGGAGCCGCTGCGTCCGGCGCAGGCGCCGTGGATGCGCTCACCCTGGACGCGGGCGCCGCGCGATAACTAGGTGTCTAGCGCGGGCAGGTGCACCACTGGTCAGGGCGCACCGAGGCTTTGACGGCGTCGACGTGTTGGCCGCAGCCTTGCCAGGTGGTCTTGTGGCAGCGGGGGCACTGAACGGGGTAGCACATGGTGGTTTCCTTCCTAGGTACGGGTTGGTCTTAGCAGTATTTCGAGTACCACCTCAAAATACCCTCAGGGGTATCCTATGGAAAGGATTTAACGCCGTCAAGATGGACCTCAGGTGCGTGAGCAGTTCCTCAACTCACTATTACGCAATGCCTATGTTGCTTAATATGGGGTAGATTGGATACGTTAGGACTATTGGGAAAACAGCACCAGCGAAGGGAGGGAAGTAGATGGCACCCGATGAACCCGGAACCCGCCAACTCGTCCTCGACCTGGTAGTTGAAAAGGGGCCCGTCACGGCTTCCGTCATCGCCCGCATCTTGAATCTCACCACCGCGGCCGTGCGCCGCCACATCACCACCTTGGAAGAACAAGGTGAGATCACCGAACATGAAATCGTGCTCACCGCTCCACGGGGGCGAGGACGTCCGGCGCGGCACTACGTCGCCACCGACGCCGCCCACGCCCGCTTGCACGACTCCTACGCGGAAATCGCCACCCGCGCCATGACCTATCTGGCGCAAGTTGCCGGCGAGGACGCGGTGGAAAGTTTCGCCGCCTCGCGTTCACGTGAAATCGAACGCAAGTACGCGCCCATTGTGCGCGCCGCCGGCCGTGACCCGCGCGCCCGCGCCCAAGCCCTGGCGGACGCCCTCACCCAGGATGGGTACGCCGCTAGCGTGCGCGACATCGGCGGTGGTAACTTTGCGGTGCAACTGTGCCAGGGACACTGCCCCATCCTTGACGTAGCAGAAGACTTCCCGCAACTATGCGAAGCGGAAACGCAAGCATTTGCGCGGCTGCTAGACGTACACGTACAGCGTCTAGCCACCCTAGCCGGAGGGGAACATGTGTGCACCACACACATTCCGGTGGCGTCGCTAACGAAGAAAAACCGTTGGCAACGCGGTTCGATCCGGGCGCACGACCGCGCCTGATGAGGAAGGAACTACATGTCCACAACATCATCCCCAGTGGAAAAAGCGGCCGACAAGCCGCGCACCGATGAAGAAATCATCGACTCCATTGGCGCCTACGAATACGGATGGCGCGACAGTGACGACTATGGCCTGAACGTTGAGCGCGGACTAAATGAAGAAGTAGTCCGCTACATCTCCAGCGTGAAGAACGAGCCCGAATGGATGCTGCAGCGCCGGCTGAAAGGACTCAAAGCGTGGGAACGCAAACCCCTACCCAAATGGGGCGCGGACCTTGACGACATCGACTTTGACTCCTTCAAGTACTACGTGCGCCCCACCGACCGCGTCGTTAAGTCCTGGGATGACCTACCGCCGGAGATCAAAGAAACCTACGACCGACTCGGCATTCCCGAGGCCGAACGCAACCGCCTGGTAGCGGGCGTGGCCGCCCAGTACGAATCCGAAGTCGTCTACCAGCAGATCCAAGAAGACCTAGAACGCCAAGGCGTGGTCTTCCTCGACACCGACACCGGGTTGAAGGAATACCCCGAAATCTTCGAAAAGTACTTCGGCAAAGCCGTACCCGCCGGGGACAACAAGTTCGCCGCCCTGAACACCGCCGCCTGGTCCGGTGGCTCCTTCGTCTACGTCCCCCCGGGCGTGCACGTGGAAATCCCCCTGCAGGCGTACTTCCGTATCAACACCGAAGCCATGGGGCAGTTTGAACGCACCCTGATCGTGGCCGACGAAGGCTCCTACGTGCACTACGTGGAGGGCTGTACCGCACCGATCTACGACACCAACTCTTTGCACTCGGCGATCGTGGAAATCTTCGTCCTCAAGGACGCCCGCGTGCGCTACACCACCATTCAGAACTGGTCCAACAACGTCCTCAACTTGGTGACCCAGCGGGCCATCGTGGAAGAAGGCGCCACCATGGAATGGATCGACGGCAACATCGGTTCTGCCGTCACCATGAAATACCCCGCCTGTTACCTGATGGGGGAGCACGCGCGCGGCGAAACCCTCTCCATCGGCTTCGCCGGGGAAGGCCAACACCAGGACACCGGCGCCAAGATGGTGCACATGGCGCCCCACACGTCCTCGTCCATCGTGTCCAAGTCAGTGTCCCGCAACGGCGGCCGCGCCTCTTACCGCGGCCTGGTGGAAATCGACGAAAAAGCCCGCCACTCCAAGTCCAACGTACTGTGTGACGCGCTGCTGGTGGACAAGATCTCCCGCACCGACACCTACCCGTACGTGGACGTGCGCACCGACGACGTGGAAATGGGTCACGAAGCGACCGTCTCCAAGGTCAGCGAAGATCAGCTGTTCTACCTGATGTCACGCGGCCTGGAAGAAAATGAAGCCATGGCGATGATCGTGCGCGGCTTCGTGGAACCCATCGCGCGGGAACTGCCGATGGAATACGCCCTAGAACTTAACCGACTTATCGAGCTGCAAATGGAAGGATCGGTGGGATGAGCGTCACCGAAACCATGTCCCGCCCCCACTCCCACGGAGCTGGCCTGCAAAAGACCCTGTCTTCGCGAGCCGACCGACCGACCTCGTTCCAAGTGGAAGATATTGCAGTTCCCGGCGGCCGCGAAGAAGACTGGCGTTTCACCCCGCTGCGGCGCATCGAAACCCTGTTCGACCCAGCCAACTACACCGGCGCGGAGCCAGCGGTAAGCGCCGACGTGCCCGCCCCCGCCACCTACCAGGTGGTGGAGCGTGAGGACGAACGCTGCCAGCCGATTCTCGCCCCCGGTGACCGTACCGCGGTGGTGTCCTGGGATCGCGCCACGCAAGTTCACCTGGTGGATATTCCCGCCGGCGCGCAGATCGACGCGGCGCTGACCTTGGACATTAACGGACAGCACGAGGACGTTGCCAGCCAACGCCTGTACGTGCGCTGCGGTGAAAACGCCCGCGCCGTGATCCTGATCAACCACCGCGGCAACGTCAAACTCAACCAGACGGTAGAAATCGACGCGGCCGACGGAGCCGAGCTGACGGTGGTGAGCGTCCACGAATGGGACGACGCCGCCACCCACGCCTCCAACCACCGCATGCGCGCCGGAGCCAACACCCAACTGCGTCACATCGTGGTCACCCTCGGCGGGGACCTGGTGCGTATCTGCGCGGACACCGAGTTCGCCTCCCCGCGCGGCCACATCGAAATGCTGGGGCTGTACTTCGTGGACGCCGACCAGCACCTGGAACACCGCCCCTACATCGCTCACACCCAGCCCAACTGCTACTCCCGCGTGACCTACAAGGGGGCGCTGCAGGGCGAGGGTGCGCACTCGGTGTGGGTGGGGGACTGCCTGATTGGCCGCAACGCGGACGGCACCGACACCTACGAACTCAACCGCAACCTGGTGCTCACCGAAGGGGCGAAAGCTGACTCGGTGCCAAACCTGGAGATCGAAAACGGGGAAATCGAAGGCGCCGGACACGCTTCCGCCACCGGGCGATTCGACGATGAGCAACTGTTCTACCTGATGTCACGCGGGGTTTCCGAAATGGACGCCCGACGCCTGGTGGTACGTGGCTTCTTCGCCGAACTCATCCAAGAGATCGGGATCCCGCAGGTACAAGAACACCTGATGGCCGCCATTGAAGCCGAACTCGAAGCCGGTGGGGCCCTGGACGCCCCCGCCACCGCGGAGCACCCGTGAGCTGGCAAAACGCTGGGCCCGCGGACCTGGCCCCCGGTAACGCCCGCGCCGTGCCCCTGACTGACAGTGAAGGGCACGAACACCTGGTCGCGATTATCTGCGACCAGGTGGGGCAATGGTACGCCATTGACGACACCTGCACCCACGCGGATGTGCCGCTGTCGGAAGGCGACATTGGTGAAGGCTGCGTGGAATGCTGGGCCCATAGCGCCGAGTTCGACCTCGCCACCGGGGAAGGGACGCTACCGGCCCCCAAGCCCGTAAGAACTTACCCTCTGCAGTTGGTTGACGGGGACGTCCTCGTCGATGTTGATGAAAACTAAAGGACCAAAACAATGACCACCTTGGAAATCAAAGACCTACACGTCAGCGTGGAAACCCCCGAAGGGATGAAACACATCCTCAAGGGCGTGAACCTGACCATTAACTCCGGTGAAATCCACGCCATCATGGGCCCCAACGGTTCAGGCAAATCCACCTTGGCCTACGCCCTGGCAGGACATCCGAAGTACACCATTGACTCCGGTGAAGCCCTGCTCGACGGGGAAAACATCTTGGAGATGTCCCCCGATGAACGCGCCCACGCGGGCCTGTTCCTGGCGATGCAGTACCCGGTGGAAGTGGCCGGCGTGACCGTGTCCAACTTCCTGCGCACCGCCAAGACCGCCATCGACGGGCAGGCACCGAAGCTGCGCACCTGGGTGAAGGACGTGCGTGAAGCCATGGAAAACCTGCGCATGGATCCCTCCTTCGCTGACCGCGACGTGAACGTGGGCTTCTCCGGTGGTGAGAAGAAGCGTTTGGAGATCCTGCAAATGGAGCTGCTAAAGCCGAAGATGGCGGTGCTGGATGAGACCGACTCCGGCCTGGACGTGGACGCACTGCGGGTAGTTTCCGAGGGCGTTAACCGCGCTCACGAAAACACCGGCCTGGGCGTGCTGCTGATCACCCACTACACCCGCATCCTGCGTTACATTAAGCCCGACTACGTGCACGTATTCGTTGACGGTAAAGTCGCTGACTCCGGTGGCCGGGAACTGGCTGACCGTCTGGAAGAAGAAGGCTACGACCGCTACCTGGCCTAAAGCTCGGCTGAGGGGAGTCTGCCGCGGCGGACCCCCTCGCGGCCACCCATCCAGGTGTCAGTAAAGGACCACTAACTATGACAGATCATCGGGCCACCCCCTTCACCCCCGCAGAAGTGGAAGCACTGCGCACGCAGTTCCCCATTTTGCAGCGCGTGGGGCGCGGCGGTGGCCCGGTGGTTTACCTGGATGCTTCCGCCACCTCTCAAAAACCCCAGTGCGTGCTAGATGCCGAGCAACGCTTCTACGCCCACTCCAATGGGGCGGTGAGCCGCGGCACCCACCAGTTGGGAGACGAAGCCACCGCCGCGTTTGCCGACGCCCGCACCACGGTGGCGGACTTCATTGGGGCGCGCCCCGATGAGATCGTATGGACGAAGAACGCCACCGAAGCCATTAACCTGGTGGCGTACGCCATGTCGAATGCTGCCGCCGGGCGCGGGGGCGGTGCAGCTGAGCGCTTCCGCGTGGGGCCGGGGGACCGAGTGGTCGCCACCCGCGCCGAACACCACGCCAACCTGGTGCCCTGGCAGGAACTGTGCGCCCGCACTGGCGCCGAGTTCGCCTACCTGGACCTCACCCCTGATGGGCGCATCGATTTGGACACCTTGTCGGTAATCACCCCCAACACTAAGTTGGTGGCCTTCACGCACGTATCGAACGTCACCGGGGCGATCTCCCCGGTGGAACAGATCCGCGCCGCCGCCCGTGAAGTCGGGGCGCTGATCATGCTCGACACCTGCCAATCCAGCGCCCACCTACCCATCGACGTGACCGCCCTCGATGTGGATTTCCTGGTGATGTCCTCCCATAAGATGTGCGGCCCCACCGGTGTGGGAGCCCTGTGGGGGAAGCGGGAACTGTTGGAAGCCATGCCGGCATTCCTAACCGGCGGTTCCATGGTCGCTAACGTCACCATGGAAAAAGCCATCTACCTGCCCGCCCCGGAACGTTTCGAAGCCGGCTCCCAGCCGGTGGCGCAAGCGGTGGGCTGGGCCCGGGCCCTGCAGTTCCTCACCGAAGTGGGAATGGATCGCTTCGCCGCCCACGAACGCGAACTCACCGCCCAGCTTTTGGAAACCGTCTCCGCGGTCGAGGGCGTGCGCGTCCTCGGGCCGGATGAAAACACCGACCGCCTGGGGGTCGTGGCCTTCGCAGTGGAGGGGGTACACCCCCACGACGTGGGGCAAATCTTGGACGCCGACTCCATCGCGGTGCGAGTTGGCCATCACTGCGCCATCCCGCTGCACACTTTCTTCGGGGTGAAATCCTCCACCCGCGCCTCGGTGGCACTGACCACCACCCCAGCGGAAATCGAACAACTCGGGGTAGCCTTAGAAAAGGTTCGTAAGTTCTTCGGAAAGGCTTAACACCAGTGTCTGACTTGGATACGCTCTACCAACAGGTCATCTTGGACCACTCGCGCCAACGCTGCGGGTGCGCCCCCGTGCCCGAGGACGTCACCGCCTCCTCCTACCAGGTGAACCCCACCTGCGGTGACGAAGTCACCCTGGGGGTACGGGTAGATGACAGCGGGAACCTCACCGAGGTGATGTGGGATGGGGATGGCTGCTCCATCTCCCAAGCGTCCCTATCGATCATGTCGGAACTGATCGACGGTAAAGACCTATCGGAAATCGCCGGCCTGTACGACGATTTTGAAACCATGATGCACTCGCGCGGCAAAGGTGTCGACGAGGACCTGTTGGACCGGGTCGAGGACGGGGCCGCCTTGGAGGGCACCTCGAAGTTCCCCAACCGCATCAAATGTGCCCTGTTGGGCTGGTATGCGCTGCGCGACGCCCTCGCGCAAGCTGGAATCAAACTGGAGGATCACCGCTGATGGATAACCCAATGGCAAACCCCGAACCCGTGGAACAGCGCTTCGGCGCCCACGAACCACCCGCTCCCGCGCCCGCCGGCGTGGACTTGGAATCACGCGGTGATGTCAGTGCCGAGGACGTGGAAGAAGCCCTCAAGGACGTCATCGACCCGGAACTGGGCATCAACATCGTAGACCTGGGTTTGGTTTACGGCATCGTGGTGGATGAAGAAAACGTCGCCCACGTGGACATGACCCTCACCTCCGCGGCCTGCCCCCTCACTGACGTGATTGAGAATCAGGCGCAAGCCATGGTTGCCGACATCACCGAAGGGCTGGTCATCAACTGGGTGTGGATGCCGCCGTGGGGTCCGGACCGGATCACCGATGATGGGCGCGAACAGTTGCGCGCCATCGGCTTCAACGTGTAGCAACCTTGCTTTTCGCGGCAGCGTCCACCAGCGGGTGGGCGCCGCTTATTTCTTACCCATGATCTGCTCGCGCACCGCGCGGCGCATCACCTTGCCGATCTGTGAATGCGGCAGGTGATCAATCACTTCCAAACGGCGCGGCAAGGCGTAGTGCGGCAGTTCCTTTTGCGCCCACGCCCGCACCTGCTCCAAGGTGGGCGGGCGCAACGGGTCAGCGGCAACCACCGCGGCCACCACGTCCTCGCTGTCGGCAGTGGGAATACCCACCACCGCCACGTCCTCGACCTGCGGCATGGAACGGATCGCTGCTTCCACCTGGGAAGGGTAGACGTTGAACCCACCGGAGAGAATCAGCTCTTTACGCCGGTCCGCCAAAATGATGAAACCATCATCGACGCGCCCAATGTCGCCGGTGCGGAAGTACCCATCAGAGGTGAAGGCCGCGGCAGTTTCCTCCGGGGCGTGCAAATAGCCGGAGAACACTTGCGGGCCCTTCACTAAGATTTCTCCAACTTCACCGGCCGGGGGTTCGCGGTCAGGATCATCCAGGTCACCCAGGCGCATGAGGGTGGAGGGAAATGGCACTCCCAGGGTACCGTGGCGGCGCGAAGCGTTAATCGGGGACCCGGTCATGGTGGGGGAGGTCTCGGTCATACCGTAACCTTCCACGATGATGCCGTTAGTTTGCTTCTCCCACTGCGCTGCCACCTCATCGGGCAGCGACATGGCTCCGGAAATGGCGTAGCGAATGGACGTGATGTCCACTTTCTGCTTCTGCGCCGCCTTCGCCATCCGGGAGAACATTGCCGGGACTCCCACGAAGAACGTCACCGGGTCCTTGCGGTGCATCTGCAAACACAAGTCCACGTCGAACTTCGGCAGCACCACCTGGTGGGCGGCGATCTTCACCGCGCACACCATGAAGAAAGTCAGGCCAAAGGAATGGAAGTAGGGCAGCAGGGAGAAGAAAGTTTCCGCCCCTTCGTGCAGGCGGTGTGCCCACGCCAGGTTCTGCGCGGCGTTCGCCCCGATGTTCAGGTGCGACAGGGGCACCGATTTGGGCACCCCGTTAGTGCCACCGGTGTGGAGAATCGCCGCGATGTCTTGCACCCGGGCGTGCTCCACGTGGGGGCGGATGCGGGCGGCACGGGCCACTTCCTCGTCGAACGAACGCACGCTTTCGGGCACGTCGGCGCGCATCTGAGCGCGCGTCGCTTTGGCTTTCGCCAGCGGCAGCGCTAGCAGCGCACGTTTAGAGCGCGGCATGTGGTAGGTCAGGTCCACTGCGAAAACAGTTTCAAAACCGAGGTCGTTTTCCCCCGTAAAGGAGGGTACCGAGTTTTCCCACACCACCGCCACGCGCCCCCCGTGGCGGCGCACCTGGCCAGCTAGTTCAGCCGCCGGAGCCAGCGGGTTGTGTTCAGCCGCGACCGCGCCGATACGAGCCAGGGCGTAGAACACCACCAAGTGTTGGGGACAGTTCGGCAGGCAGACCGCGACCACGTCGCCGCGTCGCACACCGGCGCGATAAAACACGGTGGCGGCCTTGTCGACTAGTTCATGGAACTGGGAGTAGTTCAGGTTCGCCCCGAAGAAGTTAATCGCTGGGCGCTGCCCATAAAAGCGAGCCGCTTCCACCAGGTTGAAGTACAAAGATTTGGTGGGCAGCTCAATCTCCCACGGGATCCCGCGCTCGTAGTGACGGTGAGCTTGCTCGGTAATACTCATGGTTCAACTTCCCGGCGGTAACAGTCCCGCCCTCGCCAATCTTCCAACGCTACTCAAACCCAGCACACGAGGCGGCGCGAGTAACCCATCTATTTCAAGTTATACCCGCCCGGCGCTGAAAGTGTCACACTGGCGGAGCGAACCAGAATCCAGCCCTACCTTCAACCAATGCATACGCTGCTGGGAAGAGCCGTGGGTCCAAGTATCAGGGCGGATCTGCCCATTGTAGTTAGCTTGAATACGGTCATCACCAATAGCTTCAGCCGCGTTTAAAGCATCGCGAATCTGCTCATCGGTAGGCGGCTTAATGAAAGTCTGACCCGATTCGGGATCCACCGTCTTCGCCGCGTAATGCATCCACACACCGGCATAGCAGTCGGCCTGCAACTCAGAGCGAACGCCGCCGCCTTGTTCACCCTTTTCCTGGGTGTTGTAATGCTGGAAAACTCCGGTTTGGTTCTGGATATGGTGACCGGTTTCATGGGCGAGTACGTAAGCTTGCGCTAGTGGCCCAGCGGAGGCACCGAAATCAGAACGCAACAGGGAAAAGAAGGTGACATCCATGTAAATGGTGGCATCTTGCGGACAGTAGAACGGGCCGGTAGCTGAGGTCGCAGCGCCGCAGCCAGTATTCACATTCTGCTCGAATAACACCAACCCCGGTTGAGAATACTGGGTGTTAGCCTGCGCTGGAAGCTGATCAGCCCACATCGCATCCAAGGACTCCATAGTGGCAATCATGCGGCAATCATCGTGCTCATTTGCTGCCTTGCCGTCCGTGCAGTGTTTGAAAGCATCTGGATCTGCCTGCTGCTCTTGCGCGGCAGGTTGCGATTGCTGAGCAATGATGGGGCTGACATCCACCCCGGTGAACTGGTAGATCGCTAAGGCAAGTAGGAGGCCCAGGACCGAAGTGCCACCGGCTACCGCTGCGCCGCGACCACCGGAACGTGCCCGGCCCGGATCGGTACGGATATTGTCATTAAAGCTCATGGGGATCTTCTTCAGGATTTAACAGGGATGGTTCAGTTGTCGGTGTCCCCCACAGTTGGGCCTGCATTGCGGGTGGATACAAGTGCCGGTACTGCGGGTAGATACGTCCGCGTGAGTACTCCTTCGCTAAATATGCCAGAGTTGGGACAGGGTTGCGCTTTGGATCGTGGCGGCGCTGCCCCTGGCGGCGTTTCCACACCCAGGCAATGAGGGCGGTGGCAGTACCGTCCAGTGCCGTCATGGTGAGTAACGGTACTAGGCCGATATTAGTGTTTTGATTAACTAAAGAATCGGTGGGGCCGGTCAGGGCTGAGATGAGGAAGATTGAAGTGTTATGTAACGCGTGAATCGCAATAGCTCCCTCCAAACCTCCGGTGTACCACGTCAACAGGACCATCATGATCGCCATGATTGCCAGGGCGGCGAAGGTAGACAGGTGGAAGGAACCGTGCGCCGCCGCGAATAAGGCAGCGGATAGCACAATCGTGACGGCTAAGGAAACGAAACGCCACGGCAGTAGAGCGCCTAAAGCTTGCGCCAGATAGCCACGGAAGGTGATTTCTTCCGCAGCGGATTGTAAGGGGACCAAAACCACAACCAGTACTAGAACTAAAGGTAAGTTTCGTACCGGATTGAAGGTTGCCGACCCTAGCACAAATGATGAGAAAGAATGGACCGGCAAGTAAATCAAAGCGGCCAGACCCAGGCAAGTCAGTAACCATCCCCATCGTAGGTGTCCCGCTACGGAAAACAAATACCCGGGTCGGATGCGTAATCCGACCATCGTGGCGATAACGGCAGCCGGGATCAACGCCACTAACGATAGCATCGCAATTACAAACACTAAAGGTTGATTCAGATCTACGGTCCCTTCCATCATCTTGCTGAACTGGGCCGATAGCTTCACCGGGTTAGTGAAGAAAAATGGCACCACTTGAATCAGGAGGGTTAGGGAGAGGGCAATAAGTAGAAAAACTACCAATCCGAGCAACACTCGCCACCAGCGACGTTCCTCGCCAGCTCCCAGTTGGTGGTATTCCGCCGGGGAGGATGGTAGCGCACGAGGTAGGAAAAACATGACAAGCTCCTTAAAGTGGGGTTGGCTGCAACTGAGTGCTTAGGCTGCCCAGGCCAGTGATCTAACGCCGGTAGAAACGGCCCAAGGTTTCGGCTTTAAACTCCAGGTAATCTCCGCTGATGATGGCCGAGCGAATGTCTCGCACCAGGTGGACTGTGAACCATTCGTTATGAATGGTACCCAAAGTGGAAGCCAGTATCTCCTTAGCTTTGTACAGGTGATGAAGATAGGCACGTGAGTAGTGCGTACAGGTGTAACACCCACACCCTTCCACCAGGGGAGAGAAGTCACGTTTGAAACGTGCGTTGGTGAGGTTCACCCGACCGTCGGGGGTGTAGATCGCGGCGTTACGCGCCACCCGGGAAGGATTGACACAGTCAAATGTGTCCGCCCCGGCTTCCACCGCGCGGAAGAAATCATCCGGTTCCGAAATGCCCAGCAGGTGGCGGGGCTTATGCTGCGGCAGGTGCGCGGTCATCCACGAAACGATGGTGCCGAGGTTTTCTTTCTCTAGCGCCCCGCCCAGACCGAAGCCATCAAAACCAACCCCGTCGCTGTCCATTACCGCCAGGGTTTGCGCGGCCTGCCGTCGCAGGTTCGGGTAGTTCGCACCCTGCAATACTCCGAATAGTTGCTGGTAGGGCCGGTCAGGGTTTTCACGGGTGAGTTGGCGGTGCGCATCCAAGCTGCGCTGCGCCCACCGATGAGTACGTGCTAGGGACTCCACCTGATAGTCATAAGGGTGCAGCAAAGAAGTGAGCTCATCGAAAGCGAAAATAATATCCGCCCCCAACTGGTGTTGGATCCCGATGGAAACCTCCGGGTTGAAACGGTGTCTGGTGCCGTCAATGTGGGAGCGGAACACCACCCCGTCCTCATCCACTGCAGCCCGGTTACGGCGCACCGCTTCGCGGGCCTGCTGTTCTTCCGTGGGAACCTGGCCGGCGAACTGTTGGGAAAGTACTTTCTTATAGTTCGACCCCAGTGACAGGACTTGGAAACCACCCGAATCGGTGTATGTCGGGCCGGGCCAGTTCATGAACTTACCCAGGCCCCCGGCGGCTTCCACAATGTCAGACCCGGGTAGCAGATAAAGGTGGTAAGCGTTTGCCAATAATGCTTGCGCTCCCAACTGCGCCATCATTTCCGGCACCACGCCCTTGACATTGGCCAAGGTCCCCACCGGGATGAACGCGGGAGTTTCGATCACCCCGTGCGGCGTGAAAATGGTGCCCGCCCGCCCCAGGGGGATGCGGTCGCCGGAAGCGGGGGATCCGTCCTCGTTAATGGCGGCAGGAAAGGTCACATCCTCCAACTGCGCGGCCACTTCGAAACCGCGATCACGCCTGGTCTCAGGCACGCGAATTCACCTCCCGAAAGCGGTGACCCGCTTCGATCCGTTTAACCACTGCAATAGTGGGGTAGGTAAGGGGCAGGGCAATGATCTCCACCGCAACTTTGTAGAAGTAACCCACCACCACGTAGTTCAAGAACTCCGCCCCGGTGATCACCCCGTAGAACGCAATAGTGCAGAAAATAATGGTGTCAGCCAGTTCGCCCACCAAAGTGGAGCCGATCAGGCGGGCCCATAAATGGTCTTCACCCCACCGCTGCTTGATACGTACCAACACCCAAGCGTTGAGTAACTGGCCCGCCAAATACCCCAGCACTGACGCCAGCACGATCCGGGGCACGAAACCTAAGACCGCCACGAAAGCAGCTTGCTGGTCATAGCCATCAGCGGGAGGAAGTGCACCTACCACCAGGAATATCACCGACGCCAGTATTGACAGTACGAATCCCAGCAAAATGGTGCGTTTAGCCTTCCTGAATCCGTAAACCTCAGAAAGCACGTCCCCCAGGATATAGGTGAAGGGGAACAAGATGGCTCCGCCGTCGAAAATCAACGTGGTGATGCCAACATTAAGGCCAATGAGCTTGGTGGCGGCAATATTTGAGATCAGCAAGAACGCCACGAAAGCGACCGAGATCAGGTCGTAAATCTGGGGCGTTTGGGAACCTTTATCGAAGCTGGTATGCACGAGTTTAACTTACCAAATCCGCGTCGATTGAGACGATTCGGAAAGCCGCGAGGACGGGTGGGAACGTCCTCGTCCAATGTGGCTAAACTAAAGGGCGTGATTAACGTCAGTGACCTTGGCATCCGCATCGGCGCCCGCACCCTCTTTAGCGGCGCCAACTTCCGTATCGACAAAGGCATGCGGATCGGTATGGTAGGACGAAATGGTGCGGGAAAAACCACCATGATGCGCTTCCTCGCCGGGGAAACTGACCATGGGCAAGCCGAACTGGAAGGCAACATCACCCGCCGCGGTACCGTCGGCTACCTCAGTCAAGACACCCGCGTGGGGGATGAGAAGAGTGCGCACGAACGCATTGTGTCGGTGCGCGGTATTGATAAAACCATTGCTCGTATCCGTAAGGCCGAAAAAGAGATGGCCACCACCACCGGGGCGCGGCAAACCAAAGCCATGGAGCGCTACGTGCGCCTGGATCACGAGTTCACCCAGCAGGGCGGGTGGGCTGCTAACGCCCAAGCCAGCCAGATTGCGGCCGCCCTCGGACTTGACTCGGAGATCCTCAAGCAACCCCTGTCAACCCTCTCCGGTGGGCAGCGCCGGCGGGTAGAATTGGCACGCACCCTGTTTTCTGACGCTGACGTGCTGCTGCTGGACGAGCCTACCAACCACTTAGACCATGACTCACTTATCTGGCTGCGGGACTTCCTGCGGTCCTATTCGGGCGGTTTCATGGTGATCTCCCACGATGTGGCACTGCTGCGCGACACCGTGAACTACGTTTACCACCTGGATGCGGACCGGGGGCAGATCGACACCTACCACCTGGGGTGGGATGCTTACCTCAAACAGCGCGGTGACGATGAAGCCCGGGTGCGGCGCGAGCGGGCGAATGCGCTGAAGAAAGCGCAAACCCTGCGGGCCCAGGGGGAGAAGATGCGCGCCAAGGCCACCAAGGCAGTGGCAGCCCAGCAGATGCTACGCCGGGCCGACGAACTGGAGTCCTCTGTCGCCGGACCCACGGTGGTGGAAAAAGTGGCGCGGCTGCGGTTCCCAGAACCGGCGGCCTGCGGGAAGGTCCCGCTCGCGGGGGAGGAACTGTCAAAGTTCTACGGTTCCCTGGAGGTCTTCTCCGGGGTGGATCTGGCGATCGATCGCGGGGCGAAAGTGGTGATCTTAGGGCTGAACGGTGCCGGTAAAACCACTTTGCTGAAGATCCTATCTGGGCAATTGACGCCCGACACGGGGCAGGTGCTACCTGGCCACGGGTTGAAACTGGGTTACTACGCCCAGGAACACGAGACCTTGGATCCGAGCAAAACCGTCCTCGAAAACATGGTGCACGCCGCGCCCGCGTTAGATGACACACACGTGCGTAACGTGCTGGGGCAGTTCCTGTTCGGCGGTGACGACGTTTTCAAACCCGCCAGCGTGCTCTCGGGTGGGGAGCGCACCCGGCTGGCGCTGGCCACTTTGGTGGTGTCGGCAGCGAACGTGTTGCTGTTGGATGAGCCAACCAACAACTTAGACCCGGCCTCGCGTGAGGAAATCCTCAACGCACTGCGCCGCTATGAAGGCGCGGTGGTGCTGGTGACGCACGATCCGGGGGCGGTCGAAGCACTGGGCCCGGACCGGGTGCTGCTGCTGCCCGACGGGGATGAAGACCTGTGGGATGAAAGCTACCTGGAACTGGTGACCCTCACTTAGCGCCGCGCGCTTCGCGGGCTTGTCGCGCGGGGGACGGTGGCTGGTCGCGCGGGGGACGGTGGCTTGTCGCGCGAGGCCCGGGAATCCCGGCGGACAGGGGCGGGGAGTTAGTTGCCGGATTGATCTGCGCCGCCAGGTTGGGCAATCCGGCGCGCCTGCCTCTCGGCTTGCGTCAACGAGGACGGATCCACTGCCTTGGGAGAAGGCCCGCGGTTGGCCGGAATGTCACTGATCGGCACCACCCGGTGGGGGAAGCCACGCAGCGCCACGAACTCTTCCAAGAAATCTCGGTGCCCGACACACGCGAGCCAAGTTTTTTCTCGCCCATAATGCAGCTTCGGGTTAGACCACACCACGGCCCAGCGCGCCACTTCCGTACATTGGCGGGCGGAACAAACGTGGAGGTCATCGGTGTTGTAGGTTTCCTCGCTCACCCTTTGATCCTATGGCACGGCGTCGCCTCGGGGGAGTAGCAGCGCTCCTATGGCACGCCGTCGCGTCGGGAAGTGCCAGCGTTCCTACCTCACGGCGCTGGTTAGCGGGAGTACCAGCGGTGGGCGCAGCTCATGCCCGCTGAGTGCAAACCCACTAGGGTGGAGAATATGAAACGCATGATTGCTTTTGTCCGCCACGCCCAAGCCGGCTCCGGTTTTCGCGACCATGAACGTCACCTCACCGGTGCTGGCCGCGACCAGGCGGTGCGCGTAGGCCAAGCTCTGTCACGCTACTTCGACGCCGATACTCAGATCGTGGCCTCGAGTGCGCGCCGCACCCAGGAAACCGCGCTGGCGATCGCCAACGTGCTCGGCACTGACCACCGCAGCGAAGAAAAGCTTTATTCCGGGGACGAGGACGACGTCCTCGCTTGTACTCTCACCAACGCCGACGTGATCGTGGTGGGTCACGCGCCGGTAATCGCTTACGCGGCGCTGGACGTCGCTAGCCGCATCAGCCCCGAGACCACCGAACAGGTGGGGGAGCGAGGCTGCCCCACCGGGACCGCTTTCATCTTCCGCGCGGAAGGAGAATTAGGGGCCGAACGGTACGAGTGGGTCGACACTGTCATCACTCCCGCGCGCGGCTGACGGGCCAAAACGGCGCGCCTGACGATGCCAAACAGCGTGGCTGACGACCCCAAAACGGCGCCTGACGACGCCAAACAGCGTGGCTGACGACCCCAAAACGGTGGGCCTGACGATGCCCAACGGCGCGGCTAAGGACCTCAAAACGGGGCGCGCATGGGCAAGGTGAAAACCCTAGCCCGCGACAGGTGTGAGGTATGCCACTAGGATTGAACCGTGAGGATTCTCCCGCTGGGAGCGTCTAACAAACGACAGTCATTAATCCTGACAGAAAGGCACAACCATGGCTGACAAGACCGTAACCGACCAGAACCTGCCCGTTCCCGCGAAGCCCGAAACCAACGTCGGCATCGACCAGGGCCGCGGCGTAACCACCATCCAGGACTCGGTCGTCGCCAAAATCGCCGGCCTCGCCATTGAAGGCATCCCCGGGGTTTACTCCCTCGGCGGAACTGTTTCCCGCGCCCTCGGCTCCATGCGTGAAGCAGTAGGCGCCTCCAAGGACATCACCCAGGGCGTGAGCGTAGAAGTTGGCGAGGTAGAAGCTGCCGTTGACATCAAACTAATCGTCGAATACCCCTACCCGGTGCACGAAGTGGCCGACCAGGTGCGCGACTCTGTATTCGAAGCCGTTGAAGGCCTCGTTGGACTGGACGTGAAGGAAGTCAACATCGACGTCACCGATGTCCACTTCGTCTCCGAAAAGGAACTCGAAGCCAAAGCCAATAAGGCTCAGGAAGCTGAAGGGCGCGTCAAATGAGCCGCACCACCCAGGGTATTCTAATCGCCGCGATCCTCGCGTTCTTCGCCCTAGAACACGGATTTAGTGGATTCGTAGGTGGCGCCTTCTTCATGCTCATCGGAGCTATCCTCGGGCGTGCAGCAGAAGGCAAGCTCGATCTGCGTGGAGTCGGGCGCACCATCATGGGGCAAAACTCGACCACTTCGGACTGATAGTGGCAACCACCCAATTCCGTGGGCACACCCGCATCCGCGGGCAAGCGTTGGAACAACTCGCACAGGCAATCACCTGCGAAGCCATGCAAATCGACTTCGACAAGGTGACCACCGCCCTCCACGATCGCGAAACCAAACTTGAAATCGAAGCCCACACCCCAGTGAACGCAACCGTCATAGAGCGCTGCCGCAACAGCGCCGGAACCAGCGTTTACGCCGAAACCAAGCAAGTGCGTCGCCGCATCGCTGAACGCTTCACCGCGCTCAGCGGCATGCAGGTGGCGGGCGTGACCCTAATCCTCACCGGGATTAGTCGCGCCGCGGAGGAAAAGAACCGGAGAGTGAGGTAACGTGAGCGCCCCCGATTTCAAGCGCATCAACGCTGGCATCATCCGCCGCGAAACCCACTCCCCGCGCGCCGCCATTACCGCAGTAGTAGCACTACTGCTCAGCTTGGGTATCGGCTACCTGTGTGCCGAAACCATTGCGTCGCTGGCCGGAAAGAAAATCTTGGTGCCCGCCCCCACCCTCTGGCACTACGCCCTGGTGGGAACTACGGATCGTCGCATCCTTGGCGCGGTAGCAGCCGGCACCCTAGTCGTGGGGGTCTTCCTGCTGTGGAAAGCCCTCACTCCGGGGCGGCTCAACCGCCACAGTATCGCTGACGATCGCAGCGCCATCATCATCGACGATTCCGTTATCGCCGCCGGCACCTCCGCCGCGGTGCGCCGCCACTGCGGACTGGACAACACCCAAGTGTCCACCGCCGTGAGCGCGCGCAACTTGGATGTCGATGTCACCCCCACTTCCGGCGCCCAGCTGGACGAGGGCGAACTGGCCCAAACCGTGAGCCAGATCGTCGACGGGTACCAACTGGACCCCGCCCCCCGTCCTCGTGCCCGCGTCGCAAACGAAGGGAAGGTGGCACCGTGAAACACTACCCGCGTAAACTAAACCGCCTTTTCCTCTTCCTTGTCGGATTAGTCCTGCTGGCAGTTGGTGTGCTAACCGCTGCGTCCGCCATCGCCCCCCAAGTGCAACAAGCATGGGCGAAATACGGAGCTGAATTTGAGCAGCGTTGGGCCGCCCTGTCCCGTTCCGCCGTAGTCATTAAAACCGACGTCTCCTGGCTGACCATCGCCCTCGTGGCGGTGGGAATCGTGGCCGTAATCATGACGCTGGCAATACTGTTCTCTCAAGGCGGAGGACGGACCCGCAACCTGGACGATCCACACGCCGATGAGTTTGGCGCTACCGTGACAGAGCTGGGTTTCATCAACGACCTACTGTCCTGTCACGCCAAAGACTCCCAGTGGGTGCACTCCGTGAGCGCACGCTCATACGAACACAAGAACCAGCCGCAACTGTCCATCGCGGTATCCACCTTCAAGGGGGCACCACCGCGTGAAGTAAGCGACCTGGTGCGTAAGATGGTTAAAGATCTCGACGGTGTATTGGGCCGGCAGATTCCGGTACACGTACACATCGGCAGTAACTGGCAAACCGCTATTGCTTCGCGTAAACGCGTGAAGTAGTGGCAGGATCTATAAAGAGAGGTAAATCATGGATATTGATAACCTGGCAGATAAGACCGAAGGTAAAGCCAAGGAAACCGTAGGTGCTGCCACCGACGATAAGCCCTTGGAAACTGAAGGCAAAGCCCAGCAGGTGAAGGCCGAAGTCAGCGACAAAGCTCGTGAACTAGGCGAAAAGGCCGAGGAATCGGGTGCGGAGTTCTCCGAAAAACTGAAGGAAGCGGGAGCTGATATCAGCGAAAAAGCTTCCGAACTGGGTGGGCGCGCCAAGGAAGAGTTCGGTGAAATCGCCGGCAACGTGAAGCACGCTGCTGAGCAGATCATCGACAGCTTCCGCAACAAGTAGCCAACCCGGTGCCAAACGGCACCATCGCCAGCTGGCAGCACCAGGCGCATAGTTGGGAGGGACGCAAATTCACGGCAGCGTCCCTCCCATATGCGCAACAAGAAAGAAGGAACAGGTGGAACGTTTAAGCGATGAAGCGCTCGTGCACCTGAGCGTGGATGGAGACCACACCGCATTCGCGGAATTGGTGGCCCGCCACACACCCGCTATGCGCCGCTATGCAAGTTACCTCACGTCCTCGGCAATCGACGCAGACGAAGCAGTGCAGGAAGCACTGATAACTGCCTGGCAAACCCTGGATTACCTGCGCAACCCAGCCGCCGTCCGCTCTTGGATGATGAAGATCGTGGCCCGCAAAGCCATCGACCAGGTTCGCAGCCAGCGGCCGACGCACAGCCTCGACGATATCGACGTGGAAGACCAAACTCCCACGCCCCACGCACAAGTTGAACATGCCGCCCAACTTCAGCAACTGCGCGGCGCCTTGAAAGAACTACCCGAGAACCAACGCCACGTATGGGTTTTACGTGAGATTGGCCAACTGAACTACCAAGAAATCGCGCACTACTGCGGAGTATCGGAAGCCACCGTACGCGGCCGCCTAGCGCGCGCAAGGGAAAACATTTCCCGGCAGATGGGAGAGTGGCGATGACCATCCTCGACTGTGGTACCCCGCTGTCAAGGCTATCGGCCTACGCGGACCTACCACCGCAAGAACGCGGCAGCGAAATGCCCAGCCTGAACCGACACGCGGAAGGGTGCGAACACTGTCAAAACGTGCTCGCCTCCATGGATTCCGTGGCGAAATGGGCGGGAGTTTTGCGCGCCGAAACCAACGACGCACCCACCGATCGCAAGTGGGCCAGCGACCTAATGTCGCGCCTATCCTTACCCGTTCGGGAAGGGCGAACCATCACCATTGTGGATGGTGCCGAGCAGCGACTCGCAGTGACCGAGGCCGTGTTGCGCGGACTGATCCGCTCGCGTTGCTCCAGCGAAGGTATTTTCGTGTTGGGTTCCAAGATTCGCCGCGGGGAAGAAGCTGGCGACGAAGCTGCCCACGATGCAACTGATGAAACTACCCACCCGGTGCAGGTGGCGTGCGAGGTAGCGGTCCGCTACGGATGTGTTATCCCCAGCGAAGTTGCCACCTTGCGCGAGCGCGTCTTCGACTTGATGCGTGAGCAAACCGGGTTGGATGTCTTGGCAGTGAATGTCGACGTTATCGATGTGTTTAAGGATGACTATGGCCACGCAAAAGCCTAAGAAGAAGGAACCTAAGCAGTCGGTAGACACCAGCAACGTACCCAAGCCCGGTATGCACCTATACGTGCCCGGAGCCACCTGCGAAGATGAAGACCAACTGCCCACCCACATTGCTCCACCCGCCGCGGTGAGCGCCGAAAGTCCAGCGCAATCGGTGGGGAAGGAACGGGTAGAAACCGCCCCGACCGCGATTGACGAGGACGGTCAGCGGGCTGATCGCGACACGCGAGAGGGTGACGAGGGCGAGTCGGCGAAACCGGCCAAGCCAGCTAAGCCTGTGAAGCCTGCGGCACCCGAGACCCCGGCGAAACCGGCCAAGCCAGCCAAGCCCGTTAAACCGGCAGCCCCCAAGGCCCCGGCCGAGCCCGGTAAGGCCGTTGCGCCCGTGGAAGATGCCAAGCCTGCCCAGTGTGCCCTCGGCGGTGATGCGCTGGCCGCCACCGTTGCGACTGCGGTAATGGCGGTCGCCGGCGTGCGCCGGCTCTACCGCCCGCGCTTCATCCCCATCCCCCTCGGGAAAGGGGAAGACGGCGGTAACTACGTGCACTTGGACGCATCGCGTTCGCGCTGCCGCATCCGCTTAGGTATTCGCGCCCAAGCTCCGGTGCGCCAAATCCTCACCGACGTGGCCGCGGCGGCTCGCACCAAGCTGGAAAGCAACGGCTGGGACCAGCCGTTCGTGGAAGTTACCGCGGTGGTGTGCGAAGAGTCCTAATCCAACCCCTCCACTTCACCCCACTTGCTTACGCAGGTGGGGTGAAGTTCGTTTGTGCCCTCATCCGACGGCCGATAACGCTGGGCTATAGGCCATAACACCCCCAAAGGAAAGAAACTCCCCAATTCGCTCCACCACGAAATTGCCCGCAATGTAGCGGCAAAATAGCGATACGCAAAAGAAAATGCGGGCCAAAACATGGCTAAGTGGAGGGAAGTGGAGTAAAGTGGTGGCTACGTGACGACGAGTGTCGGATAAGTGGGGGGTGAAAACTGTGTTCCTTGGTACCTACGAGCCCAAGCTCGATGACAAGGGACGCCTCATCCTGCCTGCCAAATATCGGGATCAACTCAGCAACGGCGTGGTCATCACTCGCGGGCAGGACCGGTGTCTATACGCCTTCCCCACCCAAGAGTTCCAAGCCATGTTCAACCAGCTACGGCAAGCGCCCCTGAGTTCAAAACAGGCACGTGACTACGTGCGTGTGATGCTCTCTGGTGCTTGCGATGAGATCCCCGATAAACAAGGGCGCATCACCATCCCCGCTAACCTTCGCAAGTACGCCTCACTGGAAAGAGATCTCGCGGTAATCGGAGCCGGTACCCGCGTAGAAATCTGGGACGCCACCGAATGGGAAAACTACCTGCAATCCCAAGAGGAAGTGTTCTCTCAAACCGCCGACGAAATCATTCCCGGCATGTTCTAACACCCGGTCCGCGCGGTCTCTTACCGACCCTCCGAAGCCACTTCCCCGGCGGCGGAAAACACGGTGGGAGTCCACGCGGACCGACCATACGCCCTCGCATAGGAAACCGCAGAAAGGAGGAGGCAGCGCATGGACACCGCGCCCATCACCACCCGCGCCGAAGCAACCAATATCGCTGACCTCCACATCCCGGTACTATGCGAAACCATCCTCGATCTACTGGCTCCCGTCCTCGACCAAGATGGCCCCACCACCTTGATTGACGCCACCTTAGGAATGGGTGGTCACAGCGAAGCGATCCTGCGGCGCTTCCCCAATGTCAACGTGATCGGGATTGACCGCGACCCGGCCGCCCTTGCCCTCGCCGGCCAGCGCTTGGCTCCTTTCGGTAACCGATTCCGGACCGTACACACAACCTACGATCGCCTCGCTGACGCCACCGATGGGCCGGTGGACGCAATCTTGATGGACTTGGGCGTGTCCTCCCTGCAACTTGACGAGGACGAACGCGGCTTTTCGTACTCCCGCCCCGCCCCCTTGGACATGCGGATGGACACCACCGCCGACCTGACCGCCGAGCAGTTAGTGAACCAGGCCAGCGTCGACGAACTCACCCGGATTCTGCGTGAATACGGCGAAGAACGATTCGCTCGCCGCATCGCCGCCCGCATCGTGCAGCGGCGCGAAATCCAACCACTGACGAACTCCGCGCAGCTGGCGGAACTGGTGCGCGACGCCATTCCTGCCGCCGCACGCCGCCAAGGTGGGCACCCGGCCAAACGCACCTTCCAAGCGCTGCGCATCGCTGTCAACGACGAACTGCGGATCCTGGAGCGTGCCATCCCGGCCGCCCTCACGCAGTTGAAAGTGGGAGGACGCCTGATAGTGGAGTCCTACCACTCGCTGGAAGACCGGATGGTGAAACGAGTATTCGCGGCCGGCAGCAGCGACCAGACTCCCCCCGGCCTGCCGATCGCCGCGCGGCAAACCCGGCCGCCTCTGCAGCTGGTGACCCGCAAAGCCGTGAAGGCCGGGCCGGAAGAAATAAGCCGTAACCCGCGCGCCCAGTCGGTGAGGCTGCGCGCGGTAGAAGTTTCACATCCATATCAGCCAACTCAATCAGATCAGCCACGTCCAGCAAGGAGGAAGACGCGATGAGCTCTGCAGCCGTATCCCGCACCCGCCCGGTCGCGACTCCGCGAACCCGTCACAGCGTCGCCGCACCTTTGCGGGTCGTGGACCAACAGCCGTCCCAACGCGGAGCAGTGGCGTTCCTGGTCAGCGCCATCGTGGCGCTACTGGCGGTACTCACCGGGAACTTGTACCTCAACACCCAGATGGTGCAAACCTCCTACCTGATTCATGACGCAGAGATCGAACTCGCCCGACTGCAGGAGGAGACTCAAAGTCTGGAACAGGCCCTGCAAAAGGTGTCTTCTCCGCAGCGATTGAAGCAAGCCGCCCACGCCCAAGGCATGGTTCCCAGTGGTGCCACCGGCTTCATCACCCTTTCTGACGGTACTATTGAGGGCGGACAACCCGCACGTCGTTAAAAGGAGGCACGATGAACACGGCATCGAAGCCTCACGTCCCTGTCGGCCCCAAAGTGCAGCTCGTGGCTGTGCTGGCCATGCTCGCTGCCATCTCTTTGATGCTGCTGTGGACGCAGATCATTCGCGGCCCGCAACTGGCTGAAGAGGGCCGCCTGGTGCGCACCCATTCGATCAATATTCCCGCCGAACGCGGCTCTATTGTGGATGCCAACGGCGTGGTATTGGCACAATCGGTGGGTACCTACCACATCGCGGTGAATCAACAGAATGTGGCCCGCGCGGTGGTGTGTGAAAACCCGCAAGCAGAAGACGAGGACGAACGCGGTTGCAACCAGGTGGGCGTGGCTGCCGCCGCCAAAAAGTTAGCACCCATCTTGGAGATGGACCCGGTTGAACTCGGCGGCAAGATGGTGGGCGAGTCCACCTACGAATACTTGAAGAAGGACGTCACTCCGCAGGTGTGGCGCCAAGTGCGCGCCCTGTCCATTTACGGCATCGAATGGGAAGCTTCCTCCGAACGCGACTACCCGAACGGGTCGGTGGCCGCCACCGTCATTGGTTCTTTGAACCTCGACGGGCAGGGCATCTCCGGCTTGGAGCAAACCCAAGACCAAATAATGGGTGGCGAGGACGGTAAAGAATCCTTCGAAGTGGGCACCACTGGGCAAGTTATGCCAGGTGGCAAGGACGTGCTGGCGCAAAAACGGGACGGATCCACCGTACACACCACCTTGCGCGTCGACCTGCAATACGCCGTCGAGCAATCCCTCAACGATGCGGTGGGTCGTTTCGGTGCTGACTGGGGAGTGGCAGTGGTGCAAGAAATCGCCACTGGACGCCTGTTAGCACTGGCTGATTCCGGCAACAGCGAAATCGGGCACCAACCGCAAACCGTCCGTTCGGTGCAGTATGCGGTTGAACCCGGCTCTGTGGGCAAGGTACTGACGGTGGCGACCGCCCTCGAAAAGCAAAAAGTGACTCCCGAAACGGTGTTCTCGGTAGCGGATCGATACACCGCCCCCAATGGGGAAACCTTCGTTGACTCCCACGGGCACGAAACCTACCCGCGCACCGTCACCGGTATCTTGGCGGAATCGTCAAACACCGGCACCGTGCACATTGGGGAGAAAGTCACGGACGCGGAACGCTACGAAACCATGACCCGCATGGGCCTGGGCGCTCCCACCGGGATCCCGCTGGCCGGTGAGTCGGGCGGTATTTTGACCAAACCCGAAGAGTGGGACGGGCGTCAACGCTACACCACCATGTTCGGGCAAGGCTACGCCGTGACCCAGCTGCAGCAAGTCGGCGTGATGGCCGCCATCGGTAACTCCGGGGTGTACCTGCCGCCGCGCCTCATCGACGGTTGGACCGCCCCTGACGGTAGCTACGAACCGGCCCCGCCGTCGCAACCGGTGCAGGCTCTGAAACCGGAAGTAGCGAAAATGCTACTCACCATGTTGGAATCGACCTCCGCTGACCAGGAAGGCACCGGCGCGGGCTACGCGGTCGATGGCTACCGCATGTCCTCGAAGACCGGTACCGCGGAACTAATAGAAAACGGGATCCTAACTGGCACCGCCACCACCGTGGCCGGCGTGGTACCGTCCGACAAACCGGTGGTGGCCGTTTCGGTGCTGCTCTACCGTCCTCGTTTAGGACCCATCTCCACCCAGTCCGCTGGTCCGCTATTCCACGAAGTGGTAACTGACGCGATCAACAACCTGGGTATCCCGGCGTCGGCAGAACCGGCAAAACTGTACGCCACCCAGCCGTGAGGTGCTCATGAATATTCGTCAGCTCCGCCCTAGCTCCCCGCGCTCAATTTCGGTCGCAGACCTGATCACCAAGGTCCGCAAACGCGCCGGTTTGGAAGCCACCGTGGTGCGCGGCAGCGACCAGACCCCGGTCACCTCGGTGAGCCTGGACTCCCATGACGTGGTCGCCGGGGAAGCCTTCGTTGCCCTCCCTGGAGCGCGTCGCCACGGGGCCCAGTTCACCCCGTCTGCCTTCGAAAGTGGGGCAGTGGCGGTGATTACCGACGAGGACGGTTTGGCGCAGTTGATAGCTGACCCGCGGTTTTTCACCGACCATCCCTTAGCGGTGGTGGTCCTTACCGAGGACGTGCGCCGCTACGCTGGGTACGCTGCGGCCGCAGTGTGGGACTACCCGCACGAACAACTGCGAACCGTTGGCATCACCGGCACTAACGGTAAAACCACCACGTCGCATTTCCTGGCCCATGCCCTGGAAGAGCTGGCAGGCACGACACTGCTGATCGGCACCGCGGGAATCACTTTAGGGCAGGTGCACGTAGATTCGGAACGCACCTCCGTGGAAGCACCAGTATTGCACCGTTTGCTGGCGTGGGCGGTGGAAAATGGTGCGCGCTCGGTGGTGATGGAGGTATCCTCCCACGCCCTGGTGCTCCACCGCGTCGCCGGGGTGCATTTCGATGCGGTCGCTTTTTTGAACCTGCAGCGCGATCACCTGGATTTCCACTCCACCATGGAGGAGTACTTCGCCGCCAAAGCCTCCCTGTTTGCCGCGAACCGGGCGCAGCGCGCAGTGGTGTGCATCGACGATCAGTGGGGTGAAAAACTACTGCAGCAGATCCGCGGCGCCGGGCAGCTGCCGACTATGGCGGTAGCTACCCGCCCGGCGCTCGGGGACGGGGAAAACCCGCAGGCGGATCTATCCGTTGCCGATATAAAGATCGACGCCGCCAGTGGCGGCACTGACTTCACGGTGCACTACCAAGCCCGCTCCGTGGCCCTGCATTGCCCGCTGCCAGGAGTCATTAACGTACAAAACCAGGTGATCGCCCTCGGCATTCTAATCGGTCTTGGATTCAGCGCCTCGGACTGCGCCCAGCTACTGGGTAAATGCCCGCCCGTGCCTGGGCGTATGGAAGTGGTGACCAAACGCAGTGATGCAGACCCGCTGGTAATCGTGGATTTTGCCCACACCTCCGATGCCCTAACCCTGGCGTGCGCGGCCCTCGACCCGGTTACGCCGGGGCGTCTGTGGTGCCTATTTGGCGCCACCGGGGAGCGCGATGGCGGTAAACGCCCCCTCATGGGGCAGGCTGCCGCTCAAGCCGCAGACGTGGTGATCATTACCGATGACGACGTGTACGGGGAAGATCCCGCGCAAATCCGCGCCCAGGTGGCCGCCGGAATTGAGCAGGTGGGCGGCGACCAACCCGCACCCGAGTGGCGGGTGGAAGTACTATGGGAGGATGACGACCGCGCCCACGCCATCGAGCTGGCGGTCGTGGGGGCCGGTGCGCAAGACACCGTGTTGATAGCCGGGCGCGGCCACGAAACCATCCAAACCGTGGGGGAGTGCGCCATCGAGCTCGATGACCGTGACTGTGCCCGCCAGGCCTTGCAACTGCGCCACCTGCAAGGAGAGCAGCCGCAGTTGCTGGAGCGTGCCAAAGCCCACCTTCACGCCGGTCGCGTGCGTTTACAGTCAGCGCCGAAGACGTGGGAAGATAGGGTAAGTCCCAAATCATTGGACCAGACGGAATCGATGAGGAAACACCCATGACCTACACCGCTAAGTGGATTGCGAACGCGCTGCGAACCACCCTCCAGGGGGAAGATCGCGAAATCACCAGTGGAGTACACACGGATTCTCGCCAATGCCAACCCGGGAGCGTTTACGTCGCGCGTCCCGGTGAACAAGCCGACGGACACGACTACATCGACTCCGCCATTGAAAACGGCGCGGTTTGCATCATTGCTTCCCAACCGCAGCCCGAGCGCGAGGACGTGTGCGCCGTAGTGGTGCCCGATACCACCAAAGCGTTGGGACAGTTGGCCGCCGCCCACATGAAGCGGCTACGAGCCAACCAAAACATAACCGTCATTGGGATCACCGGGTCGGTTGGAAAAACCACCACCAAAGACCTGCTGGTAGCGATCCTGTCTACCGCAGCGCCCACAGTGGGTTCCGAAAAGTCCTACAACAACGAAGTGGGCATGCCACTGACCGTGTTGCGCGCAGATGAAACCACCCGCTACCTGGTCCTAGAAATGGGTGCCTCAGGACGCGGCCACCTGCAGTACCTCACCCGCATCGCCGCCCCCGATATTGCGGTGGAACTAGCGGTCGGTAAAGCCCACCTGGGAGGATTCGGCTCGGTGGACGCCCTCGCCCGTGCCAAAGCCGAACTGGTGGACGGCCTGGTCAAGGGTGGCACCGCGGTGCTCAACCGCGATGATGCGCACGTGGCCTCCATGAGTGAACTGGTCAAAGGCGGATCGGTGATGTACTTCTCCGCCAAAGGTGCCAAAGACGCACAGATTCGCGCCACCCACATCCGCCTCGATGAAAACTCTTGCCCCCACTTCGACCTGGAAGCCGGCGACGTGCTCAAACGGGTCCGCCTGGGACTGGTGGGACGCCACCAAGTTAGCAACGCGCTAGCAGCCATCGCCGCCAGCTTGCGCGCCGGACTGAAACCCGAAGCCATTGTCACCGCACTAAACGGCGTGACCGCCACCAGCCCCCACCGCATGCATGTGGCCACCCGCGATGGCATTACCTACATTGATGACTCCTACAATGCCAACCCCGACTCCATGCGCGCCGGACTGGAAGTGATGTGCCGCATCGGGGAGCGCGCCCCGCGCCGTATCGCAGTTCTGGGTGAAATGCTGGAACTGGGCGCTGCTAGTGCATCCTTGCACCGCGACGTAGGCAAGCAAGCTGCGAAAGTGGACGTGAACGTCCTCGTCACGGTGGGGGAAGGGGCGCGTGAAATCGCCACCGACTTGCACCAACGCGCCCACTGTGAACATTTTGACGATCCGCAAGCGGCCATCGAATGGTTGCGCCACAACCTGCGCCGCCAGGACGTAGTTTTCCTAAAGGGATCCAACGGCTCAGGTGTGTGGCAGATCGCCGACGCCCTGATTGAGAACGCTTAACACCAGGAGGGACACCTAAGGTGGTTGCCATTGTCATCGCCTGCGCGGTATCACTAACCATCGCGTTGTTGGGAACGAAACTATTCATCAAGTTCCTCATCAAACGCGAGTACGGTCAGTTCATCCGCCAGGACGGGCCCACGGCGCACTTTACCAAGCGTGGCACCCCCACCATGGGTGGGGTGGTCATCATCTTCTCCGCCTTGGTGGGCTGGATTGCGGGTCATGTGGCCAATAGTCGGGTCCCTGACCTGAGTTCCTCCCTGCTGATGTTCCTGTTCGTGGGGCTGGGCATCGTGGGTTTCGCGGACGACTACATCAAGATCTCCCGGCATCGTTCTCTGGGCCTTAATCCGGCGGCGAAAATCCTCGGGCAGCTAACTATCGGCACGATTTTCGCCGGCGTGGCCCTGTCGTTCCCCAACGCCCACGGCATCACCCCCGCCTCTTTGAAACTCTCGATCGTGCGCGATGTGCCCGCCCTCGACCTGCGCTTCGCGGGCGTGGCACTGGGGGTAATCCTGTTCATCCTATGGGCCAACTTCCTGGTGACCGCCTGGTCTAACGCGGTGAACCTCACCGACGGGCTGGACGGCCTGGCGACTGGCGCCTCCATGTTCGTTTTCGGTGCTTACACTATGATCTCGGTGTGGCAGTACTACCAGTCCTGCGTCAGCCAAACCATAAACCTCACCGTCTGCTACGAAACCCGCGACTCCCTGGGCCTGGCGGTAGCTTCCGCTGCCATCGTGGGAGCCTGTTTCGGGTTCTTGTGGTGGAACGCGGCACCGGCGCAAATCTTCATGGGGGACACTGGCTCCCTGGCCCTAGGTGGGGCGGTTGCCGGCCTGTCCATCCTCACCCGCACCGAGTTCCTGGCGGTCATCATCGGTGGTTTGTTCGTCATCATCGTGTTTTCCGACCTAATCCAGATCGGGGTCTTCAAACTTACCCGCAAACGTGTCTTCCGCATGGCACCGCTGCACCACCACTTCGAGTTATTGGGGTGGAAAGAGATCACCATCGTGGTCCGCTTTTGGATCATCGCAGGTCTGTGCGCCATCGTCGGATTAGCACTGTTCTACGCTGAATGGGTGGCAAAACTATGAGCAAGCCCGCCTTCCTAGGCAACGTCGCGGTTCTCGGCACCGGGGTGACCGGCACCGCCGTGGTGAAAGTACTCAGCGAACTTGGTGCCCACACCACCGCCTACAATACTGATCCCACCGCCGATGTGGCGGGCTTACCCGGCGACGTGGTAGTGGCCCATACCGAGGACGTGCTGGCTCACCTTAAAGACCAAAGCTTCGACCTGATCGTCACTTCCCCTGGAATCAGCCCGCTCGGTGATTTCTACCGTGGCGCCGCGGACTACGCCCGTCAGCGGGGCATCCAGTTGTGGGGGGAGATGGAACTGGCCTGGCAGCTGGGCCAGCACCTGGGCAAACAACCCGACTGGTTCACCGTCACCGGCACCAACGGTAAAACCACCACCGTTGGCCTGGTCGGAGCCATGCTGGAAGCCGACGGACGCAAATGCGCGGTGGTGGGCAACGTCGGCCGCTCCATTGTGGAGGTCATCGCCCACCAAGAGGTAGACGCACTGGCAGTGGAAATGTCGAGTTTCCAACTGCACGACACGTTCAGCGTGTCCCCGGTGGCATCGGTGTGCCTGAACATCGACACCGACCACCTGGACTGGCATGGTACGGCAGACAACTACGCCGCCGACAAGGCCCGGGTTTACGCCAATACCCAGGTGGCGTGTGCCTACGACGCAGCCGACCGGGCGGTCATCACCATGGTTGAAAACGCTGACGTGGTTGAAGGGGCACGCGCCATCGGCTACCGGCCGGACGTCCCGCAACCGGGTGAGGTTGGTATCGTCGAAGAATACTTAGTGGACCGCGCGTTTGGGGACAATTACCGGGAAGAAGCCATCGCGGTTGCCACCCTCGAGGACGTGTCCAGCTTTGCCGGACCCATGCCTTCCTTGGCAGTGATCTCGGATGTATTGGCCGCCATCGTGTTGGTTCGTGCCGGGGGCGTCGCCCCCGAAGCGGTGCGAGCCGGCTTACGGGCCTTCCGTCCCGCAGCTCATCGCCGCGAAGTCATCGGCCAGGTGGCAGATATGACTTGGATTGATGATTCTAAAGCCACCAACGCTCACGCCGCCCGCGCTTCGCTGCGCGGTTTCGGGGAGCGTTCCGTCATCTGGATTGCTGGCGGCGACACCAAAGGCCAGGATCTGACCGCCCTCGTGCGAGATATCGAACCGGTACTGCGCGGGGTAGTGGTGATCGGTGCGGATCCGACCCCGGTGGTCACGGCATTGCAAACTCATGCCCCGCAAGTGCCCCACGTGGTGGTAGATGGCCACGAAGACTTCATGTTTTCGGTGGTTAACGAAGCGGTGGCGCTATCGCGTCCGGGCGACCACGTGGTGCTGGCGCCGGCATGTGCATCATGGGACCAGTTCGAAAACTACGCTCAGCGCGGACAGCAGTTTCGGGAAGCTGTGGCGCGCCTGGAACAAGCTTGGGCGCAGGCGAGTAACCTCGGAAGCAAACCGGAAGAACAAAGTGAGAATGAGGTTCCCTAATGCGCCGATGGTTCCAACGCCTGCCGGTTTTGGCGTGGGAAGGTAAATCCAAACCATCACGCGAAATCTCACCGGTGACCACCTACTATATGATCCTCATACCGGTGGTGTGTTTAATCCTGGTGGGCCTGATCATGGTGTTCTCAGCTTCCACCGTCACCGATATTGGCTTGGGGCTGAACCCCTACACCGCCTACCTGCGTAACCTGGCGATCATGGCAGCCGGGGTGATGGTGATGGTGCTTGGGATGCAGCTGCCGGTTAAGTTCTACCAGCTCCTCACCATCCCGCTGGCGCTGATAGCAGCCGTGCTGCAGAGTTTGGTGGCCACATCCCTGGGGGTGGCAATTGGTGGTAACCGTAACTGGCTGGCGATCCCCGGGTTACCGTCTTTCCAACCGTCGGAGCTGTTGAAACTGGCACTGGCGATGTTCTTAGGGTGGGTACTAGTCAAAACCCAGATTGACCGCACTAACCCCGTCCACGTGGGTATCAACATCGGGATTCCCGTGGTAGTCAGCCTGGGGCTAGTGATGCTCGGCTCCGACCTGGGGACCGCCTTGATTTTCGTAGCCCTCGCCATGGCGGTGCTAATGGCCATTGACATTCCCGGACGCTGGTACTGGCTGCTGGGATTAATCGGCGGTGGCATGGCCGGGTACTACGTGGCATCGAAGAGTTCGCGTCTGGTGCGTATCTTGCAGTCCCTGGGGCTGGGGAGCTCCTCCACGTCCTCGCTGCAAGCCCCTGAACAAATCGACCACTCCAAGTGGGCACTGGGGGCGGGGGGCCTAACTGGCCTGGGCCCCGGTGCTTCGCGTGAGAAATGGAACTACCTGTCGGCGGCTTCCACGGACTTTATCTTCGCCGTCCTGGGCGAAGAACTGGGTCTGGTGGGGACACTGTTCGTGGTGGCATGCTTCGCGGCGCTAGCAGTAGGCTTCTACCGGCTGAGCGTGTACCACCACTCCATCTACGGGCGAGTCGTGAGCGCCGGAGTGGGCGGATGGATCCTGTCCCAAGCGGTAGTGAATATGGGCATGGTAGTGGATCTCACCCCGGTTATCGGCGTGCCTCTACCGCTAGTGTCCAGCGGTGGTACCGCGTTCGTAGTGACGTGTGCGGCATTCGCGGTGGTATTGTCCATCGCCCGCCACGACACCGGCATGGAACAGGCATTCGGTATGCGCACCCTCATGGCTAAAGCCCAGCAACAGCGTCCCCGTCCTCGCAAGGAGAGAGTATGAGCTCCCAACCGCACCTGCTGCTGGTGGGCGGCGGCACCGCCGGTCACGTGAACCCCCTGTTGGCGACGGCGGCAAAACTACAGGCCAGCGGCGCGCGCGTGAGTGTCTTAGGTGGAGACACGGGATTGGAAAAAGATTTGGTCCCCGCCGCCGGACTGCCCCTGCATACGGTGGAGCGGGTCAGCGCTCCGCGGTCGATCAACGCCGACACTTTCACTTTCCCGGCCCGACTGCGGCGCGTCATTAAGGACGTCGATGCGCTGGTGGAGGAACTATCTGTCGATGCTATCGTCGGCTTTGGTGGCTACGTTTCCGCCCCCGCCTACTGGGTGGGCAAACGGCGCCACCTGCCAGTGGTGATCCACGAACAAAACGCGCGCCCCGGCCTCGCGAATCGAGTCGGTGCCAAATGGGCCCACACAGTGGCGGTGACTTTCCCCGGGACCCCCTTAGAAGCTAAACGAGGACGTAGCCTCACTACCGGCCTGCCCCTGCGGGCCGACATCGAAAACTACGCCGCCGCCGATGCGGACCAGCGCCAGCAGTGGCGCCAGCGGGCGGCGCGCTCTTTTGGTTTGGATCCCCAGCTGCCCACGGTGTTAGTTACCGGCGGATCATTGGGTGCCCAACGCCTCAACGAATCAGTAGCGGGCGCGGCCACCCGCATTAGTGAATCGGCACAAGTGCTGCACCTTACTGGCAAAGGCAAAGCGGAGGCAGTGCGCGCGGACCTGGACAAAGCCCAGCTCACCCACCCGTGGGAAGTACGCGAATACTGCGAAGACATGGTCAGTGCCCTGGCAGTGGCGGACCTGGTGGTGTGCCGCGCCGGCGCCGGAACGGTGGCGGAACTCAGTGCCATCGGCATGCCCGCCATATACGTGCCCTTGGCGATTGGCAACGGCGAGCAAAAACTCAACGCCCGCTCCCACGTGGAAAGTGGGGGAGCGGTGCTCATCGAGAACGCCAGCTTCGACCGGGACGTGGCAGCGCGGGAAATCACCGACATCATTGCTAATGAGCAACGATTGGTGCAGATGCGTCAAAACAGTGCCAGACTGGGTGGGTCACAGGCCGCCGTGACCTTCGCCAAACTATGCCTCGAGGCCGCCGCGAGCTAGCGTTCCCATCCCTGGAAACGCAAGGAAAGAGGAAGGAAATCTGCGTGGATCGCCAAGTTTCGCCCAGCCACACTAACCCCGAATCGATGCACTTATTGGGCATCGGTGGGGCCGGCATGTCGGTGGTGGCACAGTTGTTGGCGCGACGCGGATATCGGGTGAGCGGCTCGGATCAAACCGACTCCCACACCCTAACTCGCTTGCGGGACGCCGGTATCACGGTGTTCGTTGGCCACCGCGCGCAGCAGGTTCCCGCCGACGCCACGGTGGTGGTGTCCTCCGCGGTGCGTGAAACGAATCCGGAGCTGCAGGTGGCCCGCCAGCGCGGACAACGGGTGTTGCACCGCTCCCAAGCCTTGGCGCTGGCCGCGCAGGGTAAAGATTTCGTGGCGGTGGCCGGGGCTCACGGTAAAACCACCACCTCGGGGATGCTTGCGAGTGCCTTGACGGCAGCGGGCACTGATCCTTCCTTCGCGGTGGGCGGGGTGGTGCTGGGGTTCGGCACCGGCGCGAACTTGGGGCAGGGTAGTGCCTTCATCGCGGAAGCGGACGAGTCTGACGGGTCGTTTTTGAACTACCAGCCGCGAGTAGCGGTGGTGACCAACGTGGAGCCGGACCATTTGGACCATTACGGTTCAGTGGAGGCGTTCGAGCAGGCGTTTGCTGATTTCGCTCAGCGCATTGTTCCCGGCGGCCTCCTCATCGCTTGCGCTGACGACCCGGGGGCGGTGCGCCTGGCGCGCCGTCATCACGAGGACGGTGGGCGGGTTTGGACCTACGGCCAAGTTAGCGCTGCCCAGGCGGGTCTACCGGGCGCGACGCATTGCCAAATCCAGCAGGTGGAAGTCACCGCGAACGGGGTGCACGCCCACTTGGTACTCGGAGAAGACATCCCCCGCGCCGCGTGCGCGGCGCAACTTGAACTGGCAGTCACCGGCGTTCACAACTTGCTGAACGCCACCGCCGCTTACCTCACCGGGGTGGAGCTGGGGGTAGCTGGGCCCACCATGGCACGAGCCCTAGCCCAGTTCACCGGCACCGGGCGTCGCTTCGAATCGCGCGGGGAAGTGGGCGGCAAACGCCTTTTTGATGACTACGCGCATCATCCTTCGGAGGTGGCTGCGGCAGTGGCACAGGCGCGCGTGGTGGCGGGCGAGGGCAAGGTGCGGGTGCTGTTCCAACCGCACTTGTATTCGCGCACCCAGAATTTTGCGCAGCGTTTCGCCCAGGCTCTCAGCGGCGCCGACCAGGCGATCTTGACCGACATTTACGGTGCCCGCGAAGATCCGATCGAGGGTGTCACTTCGGCTTTGATAGCGGATCATTTTCCCGGCGCCCAGGTCGTGGCGGACCGGTTTGAGGCTGCCCGCGCCTTGGCGCGCGCCGCTGAGCCCGGTGATGTCTGTATCACCATGGGGGCTGGAAACGTCACTGAAGCTGGACAAGAAGTGCTCTCAGTTTGGCGGGCAGAGGTATGAAACGTCC
>JAEWEQ010000026.1 GCA_023389315.1 Actinomycetes bacterium
TCGTAAACATCGCGGGCAACCACTTCCGCTTCGATGAAATCACCACCACCCACACCACCGGCAGTGAACTAACCTTGCGCAAACCCCAAATCCGCCTCGTCAACCCCGACCGCACACCCAACGAATAAACTCACTTCCCCAACGTCTCGGAACGAACGTCGCCAAATGCGCCGACCGTCCTCGTGAATAAGGAACTGTCCAACACCCGATATGACCAACATGAATGCGACAACGGTGCAACAATCTTGACATGGGAAATGAACAACGCAACCGCATATCCAAGCGACTAGGCGCCATCGCACCATCGGCGACCCTCGCAGTGTCCAACAAAGCCCGCGAAATGAAAGCGCAGGGCCTACCCGTGATCAGCTACGGGGCGGGCGAACCTGACTTCCCCACCCCCGACTACATCGTCGAAGCCGCTGTGAAGGCCGCTCGCGACGTTGCCATGCACAAGTACACCGCCAACAAGGGTCTGCCGGCGCTACGCGAAGCCATCGCCGCGAAAACCCTGCGGGACTCCGGATACGAAGTCAACCCCGACGACATCATCGTCACCAACGGCGGGAAACAAGCAGTCTTCCAATCATTCGCCGCTACCATTGACGAGGGCGACGAAGTACTCCTCCCCGCCCCTTACTGGACCACCTACCCCGAAGCCATCGCATTGGCAGGCGGCAAAGCGGTGGAAGTCTTCGCTGGTGCCGACCAAGATTACAAAGTCACCGTCGAACAGCTCGAAGCCGCCCGCACCGAACGCACCAAAGCCCTGCTTTTCTGCTCGCCGTCCAACCCCACCGGGTCGGTTTACACCGCCGAAGAAACCCGCGCAATCGGCGAATGGGCGCTAGAGCACGGGATTTGGGTTCTCACCGACGAAATCTACGAACACCTCCTTTACGAGGACGCAGAGTCCGTCCACATCGGAGCCGTCGTTCCCGAACTGCGCGACCAAGTGGTGGTTATGAACGGGGTTGCGAAAACCTACGCGATGACTGGCTGGCGGGTGGGCTGGATGATCGGGCCCAGCGACGTGATCCGTGCGGCCGCGAACTTCCAATCCCACCTGACCTCCAACGTTTGCAACGTTGCGCAAGCGGCGGCGCTGGCGGCCGTCAGCGGCGACTTGACCGCGGTGGAAGAGATGCGCCAGGCCTTCGACCGACGCCGGCGCACCATGGTGGAAATGCTCAGCGCCATCCCCAGCTTGTCGGTGCCAACGCCTAAGGGAGCCTTCTACACTTACCCCAGTGTCGAGGCGCTGATCGGGCAGGAAATTGCGGGACGAAAGATCACGTCCTCAGCCGACCTGGCTGACGTGATTTTGGAAGAAGCTAACGTCGCGGTGGTGCCGGGCGAAGCGTTCGGCCCGTCCGGGTTCATCCGCTTGTCCTACGCGCTGGGGGATGCTGACCTGGCTGAAGGTATCGAGCGTTTGCAGAAGCTACTGAGCTAAACTCGCTGCCCGAGCGCCCCGCTACGGGTGCGCGGGCCTTAGAACACTGGCAGTGCCGAGGTGGATTTCGCCTCGGCACTGCCTTTTTGCCCAATGCCCCTGTTTGGCCTCTAGGCCCCTGTTTGGCCTCTAGACCCCCTTTTTTTGCCCGGCCCAGATCTTCTCCCGCGACCGTGAGCAATTAGTCCAAGGCACGGCCCGAATTTGGCCTATTAGCTCACGGTGGCGGCGCGGGCGGTGGCGATTCGACCAGGTCAGACCGCAAGCCGGCGTCGTTTCGACCAGGTCAGACCGCAAGCCGGCGTCATTTCGACGCGAAGTGGCGGACCGATTTTGAGAAACTGGAACCATGAAAGCGCAACTCATTCACCACGAAAGCCACGGTCAGCCGCGAGCTACCATCCTCGTCACCCACGGATTCGGTGAGCACCAAGGCCGATACGCCACGCTGGTTGAGGCCTTGACGGAAGCTGGCTATGACGTCTTCACCTACGACCAGTACGGGCATGGCACCTCACCGGGGCCCCGCGCGCAGGTTGATGTTGGCGCGCTCATCAACGACCATTTGCAGGCCCGCCGGGACCTCCAGGGCCGGCAGCGCACTGAGAAGACCGTTCTTTTTGGGCATTCAATGGGTGGGTTGATTACCGCTGCCTCCGCCCTCATTAATCCGAACGACACCGATGCGGTGGTCCTTTCCGGGCCGGCGCTCGCACTGACTAACAACCCGTTGCCGCCGCGCTTTGGGCACATTGCCTCACGTTTGGCCGAGTACGCGCCGGGCCTGCCCATGGCGCGGTTGGATTCGTCTTTGGTGTCGCGAGATCCGCAAGTTGTCGCCGATTACGACGCGGACCCGCTTAACTATCACGGCGCGATCCCGTTCCTCACCGCGGCCACCATGATTTGGCATGGCCACGAGGTTCTCGCGCGCGCTGACCGTTGGACTTTACCGTTGTTGGTTATTCACGGTGACGAGGACGAACTGGCGAGCGTAGACGGTTCTTGGCAGCTGGTGTTGTGCGCAGTTGCCAACGGTGCTGACGCCGAGCTGGTGGAGGTTCCGGGTGCATTCCATGAGGTATTCAATGAGCCCGAGGCTCCGCAGCTGCGCGCCGAGTTGCTCCAGTGGTTGGAGTCGAGGCTTAGTTAGCTCGCCGATATTCTTTGCTCCAGCAGCCCGGTCGCCGCACGCACCGGGCTGCTTTTGGTTGCGCCGGCACCGTGGGGCAACCAGTTGTCTAGGCTCCGTGGTGCTAACAGTCTCGCTGGAGCCTGGCACCGCCCCTCCGCTGTTCGTCCGAGCCTCCGTCCCCGGCCCTCAGTCTGCCCCCTCCCTCCACCCGTCCCCTTCGCCCCTCCCGTGACCGTGAGGTATTAGGCCAGTTTCATAACCAAACTCGGACAATTTACTCACGGTGGGTGATCAACGAGGACGGTGGGCGAAGTTAGCTGCCCAACTCCCCTCCCATCGTGAGGTATTAGGCCAATTTCATCACCAAACTTGGACAAATTACTCACGGTCGGTGATCCCTGGTTAGGAACGCGGACGATCCAAGCCCCGGAGCGGCAGAAACGTCCTCGCAAATTAG
Organism: Actinomycetes bacterium; assembly: GCA_023389315.1. Taxonomy (GTDB): domain Bacteria; phylum Actinomycetota; class Actinomycetes; order Actinomycetales; family Actinomycetaceae; genus Gleimia. The sequence goes on from JAEWEQ010000026.1 coordinate 3,049, forward strand.
GTCTCACTTACGACCGTGAGGTATTAGGCCAATTTCATCACCAAACTTGGACAAATTGCTCACGGTGGGTGAAGGGGCGGGGCGAAAGCGCGGGATGGGAAGTAAAGCGTGAGCAGGCAAGCAGCGTGGCAGCGGGGGTGGGGACCGAAGCGTGAGAACCGAAGCTCGGGAACCAAAGCGTGCGCGCCGGGTTCCACCGTTAGGCGTACTCGGTTGCCAGCTGCGCCCACCACTGGGCCCGCCGGAACCGCGCGCGCGCCTCTTCCTCGCCGTATTTCAGTGATGTCGACGAAGCCAACGACAACGTCACCGCCGCGCACCGGGCATACAGGTCCGCTGGAATACACTCGCGTTCAGCCCGCAGCCGCCACGCTTCCAGCACCGTCTCTGACTCCGAATAGTCGGGGCAACGCCGGTGCGGCAAAAACTGGTTCAGCCGCGACCTCCACGGCTCCGTCACCGCTGCATCCACCCAGCGGCTGGGCGTCAAGAAAGGCAACACTGACACGTGTGCCAGCAAGCACGCATAGTCATCTGCTCGCAACCCCGGTCCCATAGTGTCTAAATCCAGCAGCGTGGTGATGGCCGCACCATCGGTCAGAAGGTTCGCTTCGAACAGGTCACCATGCACCGGCACCCGTGGCTGGTTCGCCACCAACCGCGCCTCTATTACCGAAAGCAAAGCCCGTACCTGCGGCTCCAAGTCCGGCAGCAGAGCCACCATAGCCTGCCCGTAGTGAGCCCGGCGCTGCGTCCAAGAGTCCCTCTCCGGTAACGCGTTCACCCCGGCGGGTAAGGCGTCGAGCAGGTCTCGAATTTGGTGGAACATATTCGCAGCCACATGCGGCTTGGACGAGATCAGCCGCGACAGCGGAAACCCGTGCCCGTGTTCTTGCACAATGGTGTCCGCACTGGGATAGGCCAGCACCCGCGGCACCGGCACCGCAGATTCGGCGAGTACCCCCAGCGTGCGCGCCAGCTGCTTGACCCGTTGCGGCGACGCCACTTTCACCCATGCCAGCGGACCCTGAGTGCCCTGCCCGCACACCACTGCCCGCCGCGTTGGCCGATATACGACCGCCCGAGTTTGCGTCAGTTGAGTGGCGATTTCCCGTGCCTTGGGATGTTCCGAATGGGCGAGGACGTGGCGCAGGTTTTGCACGTCGGCTACCGCTGGTAGTCCGGGTAGTTGCGGGTCGTTGGGGTAGATCCACCAGTATGCGTGCACCGGTGTGGCTGGCGCATTTGCCACCGTGGAGGGCAGGGTGAAGCGGAAAGCTTGGGCCCGCCCTCGCGGGATCTTCTCAGTGGACACCACCAGGGTGGTTTCCAATGTGGCCGCGGCGGGGGCAGCGTTAGTTGCCCCGCTACCTGGCAAGACCTGCCGCACCCGGTAAGTAACGGACACCGCTCCCCCGGGCCTCACATGCGTCCCAAGGACCTGCCAATTGTCCACCCCGGCAGGGAACGCCAGTGTCACCACCTGGCCGGCTGCTGGGCCGGTGAGGTAGTCCAATACTTGGCGCGCGCTGCTTTGCGGGGTGTTCACCCTCAAAGTCCATCATGTAACTAACGTTTTTGCCTAGTTTCGTGGAAGACTTTGCATATGAGGAACCTCGCTGCCCTACCGAAGGCACACTTGCATGTGCACTTCACCGGTGCGATGCGCCCCTCCACCATGGTCGAGTTGGCCCGCGCCCAAGGGGTGCGCCTGCCCGCCCACCTGCTGGAAAATGACCCCCTGACGGTGCCGGCAGACGCGCGCGGATGGTTCCGATTCCAGCGTTCTTACGACGCTGCTCGCGCCCTGGTGCGTTCCGAAACGGTGATGCGCCGCATTATTGACGAAGCCGCCGAGGACGATGCCGCCGAAGGGTCGGTCCGCTTAGAAATGCAAGTGGATCCCACTTCTTACGCTCCTTGGGTTGGGGGCCTCACCCCCGCCCTCGAGATCATCATGGATCAAGCGCGAATCTCCTCCCAGCGCACCGGAGTCAGCATCGGGATTATTGTGGCGGCCTCCCGTATCCGCCACCCCCTGGATGCGCGCACGCTCGCTCGCCTGGCCGCCCAGTACGCGGGCGACGGCCCGGGGGAGGTGATCGGGTTCGGACTGTCGAATGACGAAACCGCTGGAACGACCTCGGAATTTTCCACCGCTTTCCGCATCGCTCGCCGCGCCGGACTGCGCGGCGTGCCCCACGGCGGGGAACTGCTGGGCCCGTCCCACATCCGCGAGGTGGTCACGCATTTGAAACCCGCCCGCCTGGGGCACGGCGTCCGCGCCGCGGAGGACCCAGAACTGCTGGCAATGCTGGTGGATTCGGGGATCGCGTTGGAAGTTTGCCCCACTTCGAACGTGTCGTTGGGCGTATTCCCTAAGCTCGAGGACGTTCCGCTGCGTCGCCTGTTCGACGCCGGCGCCACCCTCGCCCTCGGGGCTGACGACCCGCTGCTTTTCCGCTCTCGCCTGGTGCAACAGTATTCGTACGCGCGCGAAGTGGGTTTTAGTGACGAGGAACTCGCGCGCTTGGCGGCGGACTCCATAAACGCTTCATTCGCAGCGGATGAGGCGAAACGAACCTGGGTAAGGAAGGTCGACGAGTGGTTAACTACACGGTAACTAACTCTCTGGTGACAGTTGATCACGTGAAAGTGCGGGTGCGGCGTTTCCGCCGTGACTTCCTGGACGAGGGGGAACCCACGTTCGTACTGGTCCACGGCATTGGCGTGAACTCGGATTACTTCATTAACTTGGCGCACGACCTGGTGGCTCACGGGGACGTGGTGGCGATGGACTTGCCAGGGTTCGGGCAGGCTCCGCAGCCAGACCATCCGCTTTCGATCGCTGGTTTCGCGGCGGTCGTGCACCAGGTGATGCGGTATGAAAAGGTCCGCAACCCGGTGGTTTTGGGCCACTCCATGGGTGCGCAAGTGGTGACTGAGTTGGCGGCGCGCGCCCCCGGATGGGTGGACCGGATAATGCTGATTGGCCCGCCGGTGAACGCGGCGGAGCGTAGCGCCGTCCAAGTTGGTTTCCGATTCCTGCAGTCCTCGGTGCGTGAGCCGAGCGGCGTGGCGGCCTTCGCCATCAGCGCCTACCTGCGTTCGGGGCTGGCGTGGTTCTTAAAGACCGTGCCCACCATGCTTACCTACCCGGTCCGTATGCGCCTGACTGACGCGGGGGCACGCACGGTGCTGGTGCGCGGGGAGTACGACTACATTGCGGCGCCGCGATGGATGGAGGACCTCCAGTTGGCGGCACGCGAACGCACCGGCATTGAGGCTCCGATCGTGGAGGTTCCCGGCGGGGCGCATTCGGTGATCGTAGCTCACGCTGACCTGGTGGCCGAGGAGCTAGTGAAATTAGCGCGACAACCTCGCCCGCCGCGCGGGTCCCGGGTGCGTCGGGAATCTTTCGATAGTGACGTGGTTCAGGCGTCCGCGGATGCGATTGACGAGGACGACTCCGTCCTCGCCGACCCGTGGGAAGGCACCGCGGGGCTGAGTTTGCGCGAGGAGGATCCCGACGACCCGATGGTGAAGCGAGCCACCGGGATTGAGGATGCTTCGCAAAACGTGTTTGAGGCTTTGGCGGAACACCGGAAGGTGGCGCCGAGCCTAGCTACTCGGCTGGCGGTAATTGGTTACGATTACGCGGTTTCGGGTGCTATTAAGGTGCGGCACGCGGCTGAGGGGATGGGGATTTTGCCCGGTGCGGAGGCGCAGGCTTTCCGCCGTCAGGGGGCGCCGGTGGCGGTGGGGATCTCCGGGGTGTTGACAAACTGGCGGTATTTGACGAAGTGGGCGAAGGCGCTTTACGAGGACGGGTGGGATGTTCACTTATTGGAAGAGCTGCAGTCAATGACTGGCCCGCTGCAGATGCTGTCACGCCGCGTGGATGCGTATTTGGAGCGTTTTGATTTGCAGGACGTTTATTTCTTTGCTCACTCCAAGGGTGGTTTAGTGGGAAAGATGTCAATGGTTGGCCCGGAGCATGCGCGCGTGGCAGGCATGGTTTCGGTGGCGTCCCCGTATGCAGGGTCGTCGGTGGCGCACCTGGCTCCGACCATCATGGGCGTGTGGGATCTGCGGCCCGAGGACCCGTCGATTCGTGAGCAGTTCGCGGATTTGCGGGCCAACGGGCGGATCGTGAGTTTGCAGGCGCGCTGGGACCAGCACGTGCCGGCGGGCTCTTGGCTGCCGGGCGCGCAGGTAGATGAGTTGGCGGCTTGGGGGCACAACTCACTGTTGGAGTCGCGGGTAGTGGCCGAGTCACTGGTGGAGAACATGGCGGCGCTGCGTGAGCGCGTCGCGTCAGAGGCCGCGTCCCAGGAGTAGTTGGCCGGGGCGGGTTGGCCCCGCTTCCCTGTCCCGTTGCCCACTTCCCCGCTTCCGGCG
>JAEWEQ010000012.1 GCA_023389315.1 Actinomycetes bacterium
CCGACCGAGCTGACGGCGGCGCTTAAATCCATCAGCTCCGGCTTCGGTGGGGACACGCCCGGGCAAGTTGGAGGGGACAAGCCCCAACAGTAGCGAGTCGGGTCAGCGGCGGGCGGCTTAACGCCCGCCGCTGGCACGCCCTCGTGAAATCGCGCCCGTGAGACCCGCCCCTGCAACCACTTCGTGAAACCCACCCCTGCAATCACTTCGTGAAACCCACCCCCTGCAACTACCCCCGCAACGGCCCTCGCTGATAGCCACTGCCCCCAAATTTGAAGGTGATATTCGTGTTGGATGAACAACAAGAGAACGTGCTCCACCAGATCGCCGAGCGCAACATTCGTTTCATCAGGCTGTGGTTCACCGACGTCTCCGGGGTACTTAAGGCAGTGGCGATCGATCCGGGGGAACTGGAAGCAGCTTTCCGTGAAGGCCTGGGGTTCGACGGGTCCGCCATTGAAGGCTTCACCCGCGTGTTCGAATCCGACATGCTGCTGCGCCCCGACGCTTCCACCTTCGCGATCCTCCCCACCCGCTCCGGTGACGAACCAGTGGCACGCATGTTCTGCGACGTCCTCACCCCCGATGGGAAGGCGGCGAAATCTGACCCGCGAGGGGTGTTGGAACGAGTTTTGGAACGCGCCGGCGCTGCCGGATTCACCGTAATGGTGCACCCGGAAGTAGAGTTCTACCTACTAAAACCCACCGACGACCCCACCCGCATTGAACCGGCGGATCGGGCCGGATACTTCGACCACGTCGCCCGCGGCGGCGCTAACGATTTTCGTCGCCGCGCCGTGCGCACTTTGGAAGATATGGGAATTTCGGTGGAGTTTTCCCATCACGAGGGCGGGCCGGGCCAAAACGAAATCGACTTGCGTGCCACCGACGCGCTGCGCGCGGCGGACAACATCATGACGTTGCGCACCGTGGTGGAGGAGATCGCCCTCGGGCAAGACCAAATCGCCACTTTCATGCCCAAGCCGTTCATCGACTACCCCGGCTCCGGGATGCACACGCACCTGTCACTGTTTGAAGGCAACACCAATGCTTTCTTCGACCCGGCGGGCCAATACCAACTGTCGGTCACTGGGCGGCGCTTCATCGCTGGCCTACTGCACCACGCGCGCGAGATTGCGGCGGTGGTTAACCAGCATGTGAACTCGTATAAACGCCTGTGGGGCGGGGGAGAGGCCCCCTCATACGTGTGTTGGGCTCACAATAACCGCTCCGCCCTGGTGCGCGTGCCCCTGTATAAGCCCGATAAGGGCAAATCTGCGCGGGTGGAGTACCGCGGCGTTGACTCAGCGGCGAACCCGTACTTGGCGTTGGCGGTGCTGATCAGCGCGGGACTGGCGGGGATCGAAGGTAAATACGACCTGCCGGAAGAAGCGGAGGACAATGTGTGGGATTTGTCTGACGCGGAACGCCAGGCTTTGGGGATAGAGGCCCTACCGCACTCGCTGAAAGACGCAGTGGAAGCGATGCGGGATTCAGAGTTGGTAGCTGAGGCGCTGGGGGAAGAAGTATTTGACTTCGTGCTGCGAGAAAAGAGCGATGAGTGGCGCCAGTACCGCGCGCAGGTGACCCCCTGGGAGCTGCGCCATTCGATCCGGTTGCTGTAAATGACTCGACCGCCCTCGCCCATTGAGATTGCCGCGCGCGCGGGGTTTACCCAACCTCAGCGCGCCGCCGCACACCTGCGTGAACTGGGGGAATGGCTCAGTGGAGACAATGACAGTCGGGGCACGGGCAGCGTCCAGGCGGTTGTAGACGGTAGCCGCCTGGTTGAAGACAGTGCCCGCATCGCGGTAGAAGCGGATCTAGCCGCCCACTTCAGTGCCTGCGCGGACCCGGATGCGGCGCTTGTGATGGCCCTGCGCTTAGCGGAAACGGACGCCGCAGCTCTACGAAGCGCCTGGGCTGACGAAACCAAACGCGAACGCTTGCTGGCACTGTTGGGAGCCTCCACTGCGCTGGGCGAATACCTGGTCAAACACCCCCACCTGTGCGGCCAGTTGGACGGCCAGCTGCCAGCGCCGCGCCCGATTGCCCACCATTTTGACGAGGACGTAGACCCCGCTGGACCGGTACGCCCGGCCGGTAGTGGTGATAGTTGGCAGGAAACTCCGGCCCCTGCCCACCAGTTGATCGCCTGGATGCGTGAGCGGGCGCAAGGCTACGACGGATTAGAACGTGATGCCACGCGGGTGGAAAACGGCGGCACAATCAATCCGGATGGGTTGCGGGCAGCGTACTGGCACGCCCTGATGCTAATTGCCGCCACCGACCTCACCGCCGAGGACCGGCTCGAGCACTTCGATACCACCGCCGCACACCTGACCGACCTGGTGGACGCTACCTTAGCGCTGGCTTTAGAACTAGCGGGCACGCCACACGGGGAAACTGATGCGATTAAGCTGGCGATTATCGCCATGGGGAAGACCGGTGGCCAGGAGATCAACTACATCTCCGACGTTGACGTCATCTACGTCCTCGCCGATGAAGACGAAGACAAAGCTAGCGTCGGCACCCAGATTGCTAACCGGGTAAGTGCCATCATCAGCGGCCCCGCCACGGAGCCACCACTGTGGCCTATTGACACCGCGCTGCGCCCCGAAGGCAAAGGCGGTGCCCTGATCCGCACCTTGTCATCGTGTGCCAGCTACTACCAAAACTGGGCAGAAAACTGGGAATTCCACGCACTGCTGAAAGCCCGACCCGCCGCCGGTGACCAGCAAGTGGGAGCCGCATTCTTAGCACTGGTCGCCCCCTTAGTGTGGGAGGCCGCCAGCAAAGACGGGTTCGTAGATGCCGTCCAGGCCATGCGCCGCCGGGTAGAGAGTCACTTGCCAGCGAAACAGCGCGCCCAAAACCTGAAACTGGGGCCCGGGGGCCTGCGGGACGTCGAGTTCACCATCCAACTGCTGCAACTGGTACACGGACGCACCGACCCCAGCGTGCGGGTGCGTAACACCCTCGCAGCCATTGATGCGCTCACCGCCGGAGGCTACATTGCCCGCACGGACGCCCAGGTCCTCACCCGCGCCTACCGGTTCCTGCGAGTAGTGGAACACGGGGCACAGTTAATCTCCCTGCGCCGCACCCAGATGCTCCCGGGGCGCGAGGACGGGCCGCGCCGCATCGGGCGGGGCATCGACCGAGATGCGTATGGGCGCGGGGAGCAACTGGTGGAAGCCTTCGATCAAGTACGGGCCCGCGTACGCGAACTCCACCGCTCGATTTTCTTCCGCCCCCTGGTAGCGGCCACCGCTAACCTCAGCGCCGACCAAGTGTTGATGTTAGATCCGCAAGCAGTGGCCGACCGACTACGCGCCGCCGGCTACCGGGATCCGGCGGGCGCGGTGCGCCACGTGGAATCATTGGTGCGAGGAGCGTCCCGGCGCGCCACCATCCAACGCCACTTGCTGCCGGTACTGCTGGGCTGGCTAGCGGAGGGAGCCGACCCGGATGCGGGACTGTTGGCATTTAGGCGACTGTCAGACGCCATCGGCACCACCCACTGGTATTTGGCGCTGCTACGAGACTCCGCCGTGGCCGCCCGCCACCTGTGTGCGATCCTGCCCAACTCCGCCATGGCGGAGCGGCTGCTAATGGAAAACCACGACACCGTGCAGTGGCTGGATGAGCGGGCCGGGTTAGACAATTTCGATGCGGAACTGCTGCGCAGCCAAGTGCGCGCTATTGAAGAACGCTACCGCGGGCAAGATGAAGCGGTGGAACGGGTACTGCGACTTCGGGAACGGCAGGTGGTACGCACCGTCCTCGCCGACGCCACTTTGGGAATTGATTTGGAACGCAGCGCCGCTGCCATTACCGACGCCACCGACCTGACGTTGGAAACCGCTACGACGGTGGCGCTTGAACAAAGTGGACTCGGTGCTCACCTGCAGGTGGCGTTCATTGCCATGGGCCGCTATGGTGGGCGGGAAATGGGGTACGGGTCCGACGCTGACCTCATGGCCGTTTATTCCGCTGCGGGGATGGAGCCCTCGGATGCGGCGCAAGCGGCGAAAACCGTGGTGCAGCGGGTGAAAGAACTGGTCTCAGCGCGCGGTATCAACCCCGGACTGGCGGTGGATTTTGATCTACGCCCCGAAGGACGGTCCGGACCGTTGGCGCGCACCGTGGGTGGCTACGTTGACTATTGGCAGCGATGGGCACAGACCTGGGAAAAACAAGCACTGCTGCGAGCCCGCCCCATCGGGGAAGGTCCGTTAGTGGAGGAATTGACGTGGGCTCTTAACCGGGAACGCTACGGCGGGGAACTGACGGCTTCCATGATTAAAGATATTCGGCTGCTCAAAGCCCGCATGGAACGCGAACGCTTACCACGCGGGGTGAAACCCAGCGAGCATTTGAAGCTCGGGCCCGGTGGGATCTCGGATGTGGAATGGGTGGCGCAACTGTGCCAAATGAAACACAGTTCCGACCCGCGTATGCAAGTGACCTCCACTTTGGCGGCGCTACGGGGGGCGGTGGAAGTGGGAGCACTCAGCGCCGCGGATGCGGGCACCCTGCGCCGCGCCTGGGAGTTTGCTTCCCGCCTGCGGGCCGCGAACATGTTGGCACTGGACCGGCCTCGGCACCGCGACGTGCTGGTGCACAACGGACAGGCGGGGCGGAAAGTCGCCAGTTTAATGGGGTACCCGCCGGGGGAGTACGACCAGGTGGTGGAGCATTGGCGCAAGTTTGCCCGCCAAGCACGTAGTATTTATGAAGACTTTGTGCAGTCACTGTAAGGCAGTAGCGCCCGGTGGCAGGGAAAGCTGCCACGCCATTTTTGCTACCATTTGCCGATGGGAGGAGAAGTTCCAGTATGCGTTTGGTATTGGTCCGTCACGGGCAGACCGCTTCGAATATTATCCGCGCGTTAGATACCGCCATTCCCGGGGCCGACCTGGACGAAGCCGGGCGCGCACAGGCACAAGAATTAGCGAACCGGTGGGAGCAAGTAGTCGGACCAGCCCCCGACGTGGTGGTCGCATCCCCTCTAGCTCGCACCCAGCAGACCGCCGCGCCGCTGTGGGAACGCTTCAACTTGCCGGTGCACACCGATGAGCGCCTGCGGGAAGTCATCGCCGGGGATTTAGAGATGCGCAGCGACATTCCTAGCGCGCAAAAGTATTTGGACGTGGTGTTCGACTGGATCGGCGGGAAGTTGGATACCCGCATGGCGGGGGCCGAGGACGGTCATGAAACCTTAGCGCGCCTGCACGCGGGCGTGGCGGACGCCATCGCTCTGGCACGACGCGAGCACCCGGGGCGGGAGGACCTGACCGTGGTGGTAGTCGTACACGGAGTAGTATGCCGCCTACTGGCGAATTCGTTGGCTGCAAACGTGGGGCCGCAGTTGGTGGCGAACTTCCCCATGCATAACGCCACCACCACCGTGTTGGACAGCACCGATGGCCGAAACTGGCAGGCCTTGACGTGGTCGGATAGGCCGGTGGACGGTTACCAGTTGGCCGGGCTGGCGAGCACGCCGGTGATCTCCGGGCTGCGCGGTGGCAAGTAACCGGCCTCGCTAGAGCCAGCTACTGCCCACCGGCGGGTCCCTATTTCAGGACCGAGGAGAAGAACTGCGCGGTGCGCGCTTCCTTCGGGTCGTCAATGACTTCTGAGGCCGAACCGCTTTCGACGATCACGCCCTCGTCCATGAACACCACATTGTCAGCCACTTCGCGGGCGAAGCCGATCTCGTGGGTGACCACAATCATGGTCATTCCTGAAAGCGCCAAGTCCCGCATCACGGTGAGTACTTCCCCCACTAGTTCCGGGTCCAGGGCGGAGGTGGGCTCGTCAAAGAGCATCAGGTCCGGGTCCATCGCCATCGCGCGGGCAATGGCTACGCGCTGTTGCTGACCGCCAGAAAGCTGGCTGGGGTAGTGGTCCATGCGGTCAGCCAACCCCACTTTTTCCAGCAGCTCCCGCCCGCGCGCCAACGCCGCGGACTTGTCCTGACCTTTGACGCGGATGGGGGCTTCCACCACATTTTCCAAAGCCGTCAAGTGGGGGAAGAGGTTGAAACGCTGGAACACCATGCCGGTGCGGGCCCGCTGTTTGGCAATCACCCGGTCAGGTAGGGCATGCAGTTCAGTCTTGCCTTTGCGCTGGACCTCTTTCATGCCCATGAGTTCACCGTCTAAGTAAATGCGCCCGGCGCTGATCTGCTCTAGGCCGTTAATGCAGCGCAAAATAGTGGACTTACCTGACCCGGAAGGGCCTAAAATTACGCAAACTTGGCCTGGTTCTACTTGCAAATCGATGCCACGTAACACGTGGTTGGTGTCGAAGAACTTGTGTACGCCCTCGATCTTCACCATCGGGTTTTCACTCACGGGGTGACCTCCACGAACGGATCGTCAACAGTGGTATGGGCGTCATTAATGGCTGCCTGGCGGCCCTTCTTCTTTCGTTTGGAAGCGGATTCATCGAAACCGCGCCCGAAGTAGGCTTCCAGGTAATACTGGCCCACCATTAGAATCGAGGTGATCGCCAAGTACCACAGGGCAGCGTCAATCAGCAGTGGGACGGGAGCGAAGATCGCTTGTCCCTTATCTTTGGCGGCGAAGGTCAGTTCCAAAATGAACGGGATGGCCGATACCAAAGAGGTGGTCTTGAGCATGGAGATGGTTTCGTTCCCAATCGGAGGAATGATCACGCGCATGGCTTGGGGCAGGATGATGCGCCGCAAAATCAAGGGTCGGCGCATACCGAGGGCGGTCGCAGCTTCCCACTGTCCCTTATCGACCGCGTTCAAGCCGGAGCGAATAATTTCTGCCAGGTATGCCCCTTCGTTCAGGCTCAGGCCCACCACTGCCATCCAGAAAGTGGTGAAGATGGCGTCGGTGTGTACGGTGGTGAACTCTGGGCCGAAGGGAATACCAATGCGGATGGTGGGGTAGAGGGTGGGGAGCAGTGACCAGAAGATCAACTGTGTGTAGATCGGGGTGCCACGGAAGAACCAAATGTAGAACCAGGACACGCCCCGCAAAATGGGGTTGGGGGATTGACGCATGATCGCCATGGTGATGGCCAGGGCGGTGCCGATCGCCATGGCGAGGACGGTCAGCAGCAGGGTGAATCCCACGCCCACCATGATGGTGCGGGAAAACAGCCACTGCCACACGATGTCCCATTCGTATTTGGGGTTAGTGGCCAGTGAATACAATGCCCCGGCGGCCAGTAGGGCGACCACGAACGCTGAGACCCAGCGTCCGGGGCGCGGTACTGGCCGCACGTGGTTGAGAGCGACAGGTTGAGAGCTCACGTTTTACTTTCCGGGGTTTAGTTCGGCAGTCTTCAAACCGGCGTCCTGGGCGCCGTACTGAGCCAGGATCTTCTCCAGGTAGCCTTCGTCCATCAGGTACTGCATGGCTTTTTGGATGGCCTTAGCCAGTTCCACATCATCCTTGGGCACGGCCACGCCCTGCGGGGCAGATTCGATGACTTCGCCGATCTGCTCTATTTCGCCGTTGGTGCGGCTAATGGCATAGCCGGTGACGGTCGAGTCAGACAGCACCGCGTCGTATTGTTCGCCAATCAGCTTGGTGATGGCGTCGGTGTTGAGCTCGTGCGGCATCACCGAGATCTCCGCTTTGCCGTCGCCCTTGCACTTGGCGGATAGCTCGTTGGCGTAGTCGTGCTGGAAGGTGCCGGTCTGCACGCCGATGGTGGTGCCACACGGGTTAGCGGGGTCAAACTTCTTAGGGTTGGATGCCTTTACCGCGTAGGAGGAACCGACCTCGACATAGGAGATCATGTTCACTTGTTCGAGGCGCTCGGGGGTGATGGTGAATGATGAGATACCCACGTCGAATTTGGTGCCGAGGGCGGGGATGATGGTGTCGAAGACTGCGTGCTCGGTGACGCCGTCTTCCAGGCCCATCACCTTCGCCAGGGCCTTGGTGATTTCAATGTCGTAGCCGATGGGGGTGCGTCCGTCACTGTCGCGGAACTCAGCGGGGGCGTAGTCGGTGGAAGCGCCGTTACGCAGCTGGTTGCGTTCCTTAACGGCGGCGGGCACGATTGCGGCGATTTCTTCGTTGACCTTGATGTCGTCGATATTGACTGCGGCAGTGGGTTCAACGGTGGTGGCCGCGTTGTTCACTTCCGGGTCGGAGCAGGCCGCGAGGGTGGTGGCGCCGAAGATGGTCACCAGGCTGAGGACGATGATGGGCTTTTTCATGTTGCCTCCTGAGATGAATAACTTCTTGCATTATTATGCACCCAGGCGGAAATATATACACATTGGCGTCCAGCGTGTGGACGTGATTCCAACCACGCGACAACAACGCCGGGCCTGCACCTGGCAGACCCGGCGGGGATGATATTCAGTTTGCGAGGACTCGGTCCGCCCTCGGCAGTGCACGAGTTAGGGCGTGGATAGTGCGTAACTTCGCGCCTGGCTAGCGTCCGGCTAAGCGGCTGCGCGGTGCGTAACTTCCGCCTGGCTAACACCGACTCAGCGCCCGCGCAGTGCGCGACGCGGAATCTTCACTCGCTTCGGATCAATGCCCTGCGGGATCTGGGCTTGCCGCTGTTTCTTGGACAGGGTCTGCAAGCGGTTGGCGGCCACCGGCACTTCAGAGGTGCGCAGCTGCTTGGGGAGCTTACGCAGGTGCTTTTCCACCTGCGCCAAAGGCACCTCGCCCTTGCCGTGGCCGACATAAACCACGTGCACCGGCACGTTGTTGACTACGCGGCCAACCTGGGCGCGCTCACGCTCCACCAGTTTCCCGATGCGTGCCTTGGGGCCCTCTACCAGCAGTACCACGCCGGGGCGGCCAATGAGGCGCCAAATCATGTCGCGTTCCCGGTTCATCGCGATGGGTTCTTCTTCCACCGTCCAGCCGCGGCGAATCTGCGAAATCACCGCGTACACCGAACCGGCGGTGCCATCAATCTGCTGGTACATGGCTTTCTTCACCAAGGAAGCCAGGATCAGCATCGGCACCAACATGGCGAAGGAAATGCACAGCAGCACCGTCACAATCCAGTGGGTGTGCAGCCACCATCCCAATCCCACAATCACCGCGATGGTGGCGAGGGTAGCGCCCAGGATGATCCACCCGATGGCCGGGTAGGACCGCTGCGTGACACGGTAAGCGTCAGCCAAGTTGTGATACCAGCGGCGCTTCTTCGGGGCCGCAGGAGTGGCGGGAGATTTATCAGCCATAGTAATCGTTTAACCTACTTCGAAACGGAACGTCGACGATAGTTTAATCCTAACCCAACCAGGCAAATCAGTAGGGCCGCGGCCACCGGAATCCAATAGGTCACGCGGTCGCCGTACGCTTCCGCCACCGGCCCCGCAATACCAGCCCCCAGGGACACCCCAATGGTTACCGACGACTGCATGGACGTCATCGCCACCCCGATACCCCCGGGCGGGGCCATCAGTTCGGTAAGGGAAAAGGCAGTGACCATGGTGGGGCCGATGAACAGGCCGCACACGGTTAGGAACAAACCGGTGGTGGTTAGGGTGGGCAGGAATGACACCACCAGCATCGCCACCGTCATGCCGGCGCCGCCAATGGCGATGCGCTGGGTCAGGGTGATGCGTTCGGGAATGGCGACGGTCATGATCGCCATCACCGCCGAACCCACCCCCATCATGGCGTAAACCAGGCCTGCGAACGTGGGGGAGCCAGCCAGGTCGGCGCGCTCCGTGGTGGCAGCTTGGGTGGCACCAAAATACATTCCGATGCACACCATTACCGCGATGGAGGCCGACACTGCCAACAGCACTTTGCCTACCGAAGGCTTGGCACCGTCCTCGGCAATATTTTTATTTCGCGAGGACGTTCTGCCCGCTGGCAACTTCCCCGGCCGGTTCATGGCGGCGAAAATCAGCCCCACGGTGGCGACCATGAGGAAAGCCAGTCCCAGCGGGGCGGCCGGAGCGGCTAGGGAAGCGGCAATCCCCACTAGCGCCGGGCCGAGGACGAACACCAGTTCATCGGCCATGGATTCGTAGGACAGGGCGGCGCCCAACTCCCGCGGCATGGTGGTCTGGGTGATCCAACGTGAACGGGTGAAGGACCCAATCGGTAGGGAAGTGGCGCCGGCAAAAATGCATGACAACAGCATCAGCGGGCCATCTATGCCTTTTAGTGCGGCCAGGAATAACAATCCCAAGGCCAGTGCATTGAGCGGCGTGAGGATGGTCAGGGGCTGGGAGGGGCCTTTATTGTCAGCCCACTTTCCGATCACCGGCCCGGCCACCGCGGTGGAAAGTGCCACGGCGGCGGTGGCGTAGGCTCCGGTAGAGACGGAACCGGTGGTGATGGTAAAAGCCGTCATGGTTCCAAGGGGGATCATGGCGTAGGGGGCGCGCGCAGTGAAAGCGACTAATAGGTATTTCCAACCCGCGATCTTGGGTAGCACCCGGTAATGCGTCAGTGCCCTGAAAGGCGAACTCTGCATGAGTTAATCTCTTCAATCGAACGGGCCTATCCGGGTCCGCAGCAGCCAAGTTCGCATGCTAACCAGGAGCAGATAGGCGGTCACCGGGCGTCGACACTGGCGGGTTTTGCACCTCCCGGCAGGCCGCCTCAGGTGACCGTCCTATTTTAGCGCGCTCTCGCAGCCGTTGCGTAAAGCTGGGACAGTGCTGGGGAAATCTGTGAGCAAGTTTGCATCCGCCACCAAGTTATCCACAGGTTTGGGGTGGCTCTTGCCTGCCACCTCAAGCGGGCGTGTACTGAAGGCATGGAACTGTCTGATTTCGAATTGATCTCTCCCTTAGACATCACCGGTAAGGGGGTGCTGTGGCGCGCTGAAGCCCCCGATGGAGCACCCCTGGTGGTGCGGTTCTTCCCCCGCCCGCTGGCCCCGGCAGTGGCTGACCGGGTGGAAGCGCTACTGCGTTTGCAAGGTAGCGTGGGTAGTGAGTATTTGGCTAACGTTCGCAGCGTGGTTACGCAGGACACGCGGGTGGCGGTCGTCACCGACTACCTGGCGGCGCCTACCCTGCAGGCTTCATTGAGCAGTGACCACGTCCTCAGTTTCAACCGTCGGGTACAGGTGGCGCGGCAAGTGGCGTTGGCAATCGCGTGTTTGCACGAGGGCGGGTTGGCACATTCCGACATTTCGCCGGCAAACATCGTGGTGGGGCCCGATTCAGCTTTCTTGATCGACCTACTTGACACTGACGGCTACACTCCCGGTTACGTCGCGCCCGAACGTTTGGAGGCAATAGAAGCTGGCGAGGAGTTGGATTTTGCGACCGCGCGGGCCGCAGATTGGTGGTCTTGGGGTGCTGTGTGCCACCAGATGGGCATTGAGGTGGCGGTGGCAGAGCAGTGTTTGGCGACCCTTGATCGCCGCCCCAGTGCGGAGCAGATTTTGCGATGGTGCGCTGAAGTTGATCAGCGCCTGCCCGCGCAAGCTCCGCAACTACGTCTAGATGATGTTTTGCGCACCGGTGCGCTTTCACCCGCCACCGTTCATCACCGCCAACCTGGGCGCCGGCGTCGACCCCGAGGCGGTAGAACCAAGTCGGTGCGCCTACTGCCCCTGGTCGGCGCGGCAGCGAGTGCGCTAGCGGCGGTGGCGGTGGCAGTGGTGTGGTTGTCTCCCGCCGCGCAGTCTTCCGCGTCCGCGATGGAGCAGGCCGGCGCTTCCAGCGCCGAGACGGGTTTAGAAACATCGGCGCCGGACTTAGCCGGATTGTCGCAGGAGTCTTCCGTGGCGTCGGTGCAGGGAACCTCGCTAGCCACGCGCCAGCAGCCTGATAGAGGGGCGATGGCAGTATCATCGGTGTGCCCGTCCTCGGCGGATGCGGAAGCAATCTTGCGGCAACTATCGCAGCAGCGGCATCGCGCTTTGGAGGGTCGGGATGAAACTATGCTGGCCAATATTTACTCCACTGCGGACTCAGCCGCATATTTGGCGGATCAGCAGCTAGTTGCGGCGCTTAGGGACGCGGACATTGAAGTATCTGGCTTGTCGACACAGATAGGTAAGGTGCAAGTAGATTGTGGCCAGGTGGTGCGGGTGACTTTCGAAACTAGGGAAGATACGTATCAGCGTTGCCAGGCAGGGCAGTGCGTGAGTCAACCCGCGGGGGAGAGTCAGTGCGTACAGATGACCTTGGAAGCCGGGCCGTGGAAGATCGCTGAAATCGGGTCGGGCGAATGCACACAATGACGGTTGCCCGGCAGCCAGGCGCGCAATATCCCGCATTGGGGAAGGGCAGCGAATACGACTGGCCTCCGCAACCGGGGTGGTCGCGGAGGCCAGTTAGCTAAAGGGCGATTACAGACCCAGTTCGGCTTCGAACTCGCCGTCTTCCAGGCGCTTCTTCACCGCCATCAGGTAGCGGGCCGCGTCCGCACCATCCACCAGCTGGTGGTCGTAGGACAGGGCCAGGTACACCATGGAACGAATACCAATGGTCTCGTTGCCTTCGGCGTCCTTAACCACCATCGGGCGCTTCACGATGGTGCCTACACCCAGGATGCCGACCTCGGGGGAGTTCAGTACCGGGGTGTCGAACAGTGCACCACCCGAACCGGTGTTGGTGATGGTGAAGGTGGAACCTGACAGTTCGTCGGCACCAACCTTACCGTCGCGGGTGCGGGCAGCCAGGTCGTTGATGGCCTTGGCAATGCCGGAAATGGTCAGGTCACCAGCGTTCTTGATGACCGGGACCAGCAGGCCACGCGGGGTGTCCACAGCGATACCGATGTGCTCATGATCGAAGTAGGTAACTTCCTTGCCGTTGATGGCGGCGTTGAGCTTCGGGTGCGCCTTCAGAGCCTCGGTGGCGGCCTTCACGAAGAAGGGCAGGAACGTCAGCTTAGTGCCTTCACGCTCGGCGAAGGAGTTCTTCGCGCGGGCGCGCAGAGCCGCCACGCGGGTGACGTCAACTTCCACCACGGTGGTGAGCTGGGCGGCTTCCTGCAGGGAGGACATCATGCGCTTGGCGATGGTCTGACGCAGGCGAGACATCTTCTCAGTCTTGCCACGCAGCTGGGTGTCTACCGCAGCCACGGCCGGAGCCTTCGCGGGAGCAGCCGGCGCCGCGGCGGGAGCTGCCTGGGCGGCAGCCTGCTCAGCAGCCTGACGTTCAGCTTCGGCACGTTCAGCAGCTTCGATCACATCCTGCTTCTGGATGCGACCACCAATGCCGGTGCCGGTCACGGCGGACAAGTCCACACCCTTTTCCTTCGCTAGCTTGCGTACCAGCGGAGTGACGTAGGAACCGGTGGCGGTAGCAGCAGCCGGAGCGGCGGAAGGCTTAGCCGGAGCCGGCTTCTCTTCCTTCGCCTCAGCCTTGGCTTCTTCCTTCGGCTCTTCCTTGGGTTCTTCAGCCTTGGCCTCTTCCTTCGGTTCCTCGGCCTTTTCCTCTGCCTTGGGCTCTTCGCTCTTAGCGGAGCCGCCGCCCTGGCTGGAGGAAATGATGGCCACTACGGTGCCAACTTCAGCGGTTTCGTCTTCCTCAACCAGGATCTTGGTGAGGTAACCACTGCAGGGGGCGGGAACTTCGGAGTCGACCTTGTCGGTGGAAACTTCCAGCAGCGGCTCGTCGGCCTCCACCTCATCGCCCACGGACTTCAACCAAGAAGTGATGGTGCCTTCGGTGACGGACTCGCCCAGCGCGGGCATCTTCACCTCAGTGCCTTCACCATCGCCCTCGGCCTCACCAGCGTCGGTCGCTTCGACTTGAGTCTTCGGATCTTCTTCCGGCTCGTCGGCAGCTTCTTCGGCCTTGTCTTCTTCCTTGGGTTCTTCCGCCTTATCGTCGGAGCCAGCGTCCTCGTCGGCTTCGTCCCCGTCACCAATCATGCACAGTTCAGCGCCGACCTCAACGGTTTCGTCTTCTTCAACCAAGATTTTGGTGATCACACCGGCGATGGGGGAGGGAACCTCCGAATCCACCTTGTCGGTGGAAACCTCAACGATGGGTTCGTCGACCTCGACGGTGTCACCCACCTGTTTGAGCCAGCTAGTAACAGTGCCCTCGGTGACGGACTCACCAAGAGCCGGCATCTTTACAGCTTCTGCCATGAATCTCTCCTTCTTCTAGTGGGTGTTAGTTGTGTGAGTGCAGCGGCTTGCCAGCCAAAGCCAGCGCCGCTTCACCAATGGATTCGTTCTGCGTGGGGTGAGCGTGGATCAGCTTCGCCACGTCCTCGGGGTAAGCCTCCCAGTTGACGATCAACTCGCCCTCGCCTACCTGCTCGCCCATGCGCGCACCGATGGCGTGGAAACCAACGATAGGACCGTCCTCGACCGAAACCAGTTTCACGAAACCGGTGGTGTCAAGGATCTGGGACTTGCCGTTGCCAGCCAGGTTGAACTCCACGGACTTGACCTTGTCCTTGCCGTAGGTTTCTTCCGCCTGCTTCTGGGTCAGACCCACCGAAGCGATCTCCGGCTCGCAGAAAGTCACCTTCGGGATGCCGCTTTCCACGATCACATCGGGGTTCAGGCCGGCGATTTCTTCGGCCACGAACAGGCCCTGCAGGAAGCCGCGGTGGGCCAGCTGCAGGCCGGGGACGATGTCGCCCACGGCGTAAATGTTGCCAACTCCGGTGTGGAGTCGTTCGTTGGTAAGGACGAAGCCGCGCTCCATGGGGATGCCAACTTCTTCATAACCCAGGTTGGCAGTGGCCGGTCCGCGTCCGATCGCTACCAGCAGTACGTCGCCCTCGTAGGACTTACCGTCGTTGGTCTTCACCGTCACACCGGAGTCATCCTGGGAAACGGATTCGAACATGGTCTTGGTCTTGAACGCGATCTTACGTTTGCGGAAAGCGCGTTCCAGGTTCTTCGAAATGGCTTCGTCTTCGTTGGGAACCAGGTGGGGCAGACCCTCGATGATGGTCACTTCCGCACCGAAGGAAGCCCACACGGAGGCGAACTCAACACCGATTACGCCGCCGCCCAGGACCACGGCCTTGGAAGGTACCCAGTCCATCTGCAGGGCTTGTTCAGAGGTGATTACGCGGCCTTCGATTTCCAGCCCGGGGATGGACTTGGAGTAGGAGCCGGAAGCCAGGATGATGTTCTTGCCGCGGTATTCTTGGCCGTCTACGGTGACGGTGTCGGCGGCGGTGAGCTTGCCCCAACCGTTGATGTAGTCAATGGAGCGTGATTTCACCAGGCCTTCGAGGCCCTTGTGGAGTTTGTTGATGACTTCGTCACGGTACTGCCCGACGCGGCCCATATCGATACCCCCGAAGGAGGATTCGACGCCGAAGAAGGCGGAATTCTTTACCGTTTCGGCGACCTCGGCGGCGTGCAGATAAGCCTTGGTGGGGATACAGCCACGGTGGAGGCAAGTTCCACCGAGCTTGTCACCTTCAATGAGGGCGACTTTCAGACCCAGTTGGGCGCCTCGCAGCGCGGCGGCGTAACCGCCGGAACCGGCACCGAGAATGACCATGTCGTACAGTTGTTCACTCACGTGATTCTCCTTGTGCAATGCGATGGACCAGGGGTGGTTCCACTTAGGCCCATTGTTCCACTATTTTGTTTGATTTGCGCGAAAAGAAGTGGGAATGAAACGGATAAAAATGTGGGTTGGCGAACATCGGTAGGTGGCACGTGAGGTGGTCATAAAAGAACCACCAAAACCAAACCAAGAATACCTTTGCTTGGCGTGCCACCTACCGATATGCCGGTGGGAACTTAGCCGCGTAGCAACCACTCAATCAAGGTCAGTATCCCCATCCCGGTGGCGCCCTTATTGTTTGCGCCCCAAGGTTCGGCTTCGTTAAAAGACGGTCCCGCAATGTCGATATGCGCCCACGCTTTATCGGCCACGAAGTCTTCTAAGAACACCCCGGCCATCAGCATTCCGCCCCAGCGAGTCCCGGAGTTCTTCATCTGTGAGACCTCGCTGCGCAGGCAATCGCGCAGGTAAGACGGCAGCGGCATCGCCCACATCGGCTCACCCACGCTGGCAGCGCAATCGACTACCGCGCCGCGCACCTGCGGGCTACCCATAACCCCGGCCACGCGCACGCCCAGCCCCACCATTTGAGCGCCGGTGAGGGTGGCAATGTCGATGATCTCATCGGCTGTAGATTCGGCCGCCAAAGACAGCGCATCGGCCATCACTAAACGCCCCTCCGCGTCAGTGTTGGTGATCTCCACGCGAGTGCCATTGCGCATCTCAATCACATCGCACGGGCGCAGCGCCGACCCCGAAGGCATGTTCTCTGCCATCGCCAGGTACGCGGTGATCTCAGTGTCCGCATCCAACTGGGCGGCGGCCACCACGGACGACAGGACGGAAGCAGCCCCCGCCATATCCGACTTCATGGTTTCCATCGAGGCCGGCGGCTTCAGCGACAGACCACCGGAGTCGAAAGTGATGCCCTTGCCCACCAGCGCCAGGTGGCGGCGGGCCTTTTCAGGACGGTAACGCAAGGTCACCAGACGCGGCGGGCGGGCCGAACCTTGCCCCACGCCAAGGATCCCTCCGCAACGCTGGGCCGCCAGTTCGTCCTCGTCCCAAATCTCCACCTCGATGGGCAGGTCCTGGCAACGCTGGGCCGCCAACTCAGCGAAGGACTGGGGGAACAAGTCATTGGGGGTGCGGTTAACCAAGTCAATGGCATCGATAATGGCTTGGGCGCGCACTGAGATCTGACGCTTCACATCCGCGGCTTCGCACTCGCTTTTCAGCTCGGAGCTGACGCAGAAAGTGATTTCCTCCAGGCAGTCGGACTCTTCCAAGTCATAGGGGTTGGACCCGTGGCTGGCCACCAGCGCGCCCACGCCCGCCTGGATCACGTGATCGGCATTTTGGTAAGTTCCAGCCAAAGCCACCGAAGTGGCCTTCGTGCCACGCACCGCAATGGCGGCGTAGTGGCGGTGCGCACCAGTTCCCGGCAGCTCCACCGCGTCTTCCAGGTGGTAGCCGCGCTTTTGTCCGCGCTCATCCAACTCGGTACCGACTAGCGCCACGCGCTTAGCCGCTAAGTCGAGGCCCGGAAGCAGCACGCGTTTGCCGCTTTCGGCTTTCGCCAGCATGGTTCGGGCCGCTTCCACGAGGGCGGAGCTGACCTTGGCTAGCTCATCATCGTTGGAATAGTAGATGACCGCCAGGTCAGTTTCGACAGAGCTAATTGGTTCAGTAGTGAAATTGATTTTTGCCATGGCGCCCATGTTATCGCACCCACCTCACGCCGGACCCGACCCACAGTGGGCAGCGCCTTTGGGTGCGCCAGTACCGGCGGCCGTAGACTAATATCGAAACATCGTTTCCAAATCACCAGAATCGTGAGCCCACACCAATGAACACTGACGCTGCTGGCGCATCCGTGCCCACCCGCTCCGCCAAAGATCGGCGCGGCCCCGCCTACGGTTGGGGGCGAGTGTTCATCGCGGCCTTTTGGGTGGTGGCGGTGATTACCACCTACACCGCCTTGTCAGATTTCTTCACCCTACGACAGCACCCCCTGGGCCCGCGCCTAGTGTCGGTGCTGGCCGGGGTGGGATACGTGGTGGCCGCGATTGCCCTTAGCCACAACGGTCGGCGTATGCGCAAAGTCGCGGCCGCCGCCATTGGTTTTGAATTAAGCGGCGTACTTATCACCGGGATCGTGGGGCTGGGCATTCCCGAGATCGGGCAGGTGCGCAACCTGTGGGCCAACTTCGGGCAACTGTACTGGTTCGTTCCCCTGGTACTGCCACTGGTGGGAGCGGCCTGGCTTTGGTGGTCCAACCCGCGCCGTATCGTGGAGATCGCGGAAAAACTGGAGCGCTAGCGGACGCCCTCGCACCCGGCCACACAGCCCGGGGAGTCAGTTCCACTGGCACCGGTTCGCTTCCGCAGGCGGTGCGAACACTGGCTTCGCAAACTCTCACTCCCCGCCGGGGAAACCGTTTTGCCGCCACGCCTCATACAGGGCAATGGAGGCACTATTGGCCAGATTCAAAGACCGTAACCCTGGGCGCATCTGGATTCGCACGCGCTGGCTCACTCGCGGATGCGCCATCGCCTCTTCCGGCAGCCCGGTCGGCTCCGGGCCGAACAACAACCCATCCCCGTCCTTATAACGGATGTCGCTGTAGTAGGTTTTCCCGTGCCCAGTGAAAGCGTAGACCTTCCCGGGAACTGCTTCCAATGCCGCATCGAAGTTCGGATGGACCCGCATGTGAGCCAAGTCGTGATAGTCCAAACCGGCGCGGCGCAGTTTGGCGTCATCTAAGTCGAAACACAGTGGTTCCACCAAGTGCAACATGGCGCCGGTGCAAGCGCACAGCCGGATAGCGGCACCAGTATTGCCAGGGATACGCGGTTCGAAAAAGATCACATGGAGCACTTCGCTAGTTTAAGCCGAGGACGGGGCGCCGTCACAAATCTGTGAAGCTGCGCCCCGTCCTCGTAAAAATGGGGAAGAAATCACTGCGCCGGTTCGGCGTACGTCAAGGTCAAACTGGCGCGCGCCAAAACGTGCTGCAAAGAAGTGAAGAATGCGCGCGTGGGGGTGGCTTCGTCGTCCACGTCCAAAGAATCAGTGTCGAGGGCGTAGACGGAGAAAACGTAGCGATGCTCCCGGTCCCCAGCCGGGGGAGCGGCCCCGAAGAAACCGGCTTCACCGGTGTCGTTGCAAAGGTGGAAAGCGGCGCCTTCCAACTCCAGATCCGAAATACCGGCCCCCGCGGGAAGCTCTGTTTGGGAGGCGGGAAGATCTACTACCATCCAGTGCCAAAAACCGGCCGGCGTGGGAGCGTCGGGATCAAAACAAGTCAGCAGGAAGGAGCGGGTTTCGGGTGGGAAACCACTCCACTTCAGATGTGGGGAGCGCGAGCCTCCGGCCGCGGTCTGCGCCTGCGGCAGGGTGTCGCCGTCGGCAGCGTCGTTGGAAGTGAGGGTGAAAGTAGCGGGTACTGGCAGGGCCTCGTCCGGGTGCGGGGCTAGGGGGCGAGTAGAGAAATCCACGATGATACTCCTTTCGTAGTGCTCCCTCCCTATGTTAGCGCCGCCACAACTCGGTGGCAGGTGGAAGGTGGTGAGGACAGGGGTGGGCTTTTCGAATGTCCGTGCCGTGTCATACACTGTATCGAACAGGTGTTCGAGTGAGCTTGGGGGAGAAAGCACAGGTAGAACATGGTGGCCTCTTTGCACCACCTTGAGCGCGACCAACGCCTTGCCCAGGCGCGCGCCGCTTTAGCTAAAGCCCACGCCCTGACCGGGGTTAAAACCCTACCGGTGAACGCTCCGGCACCTGTGCGCGTTCGGCAGCGGCCCGGCCCGACCCCACCAGTAGCCGGCCTGGCACCATCAGCGTCTGGCTTAAATCCCTCAGTACCGGGCCTGACTCCACCAGTACCCGGGGCTGTACACACCTCTCAGTCCCCATCTTTGACCCCCTCGGAAACTGCCTCACTGCGCAGCGGTACACCCGGGAACGTGTGGCACCTAGAAGGTGGAAACTCCCAGATACTAGATGCCCTCACCCAAGCCGCCACCCCCACCAGTTGGATTATTTTCATTGCCCTTCCCAATATCGGATGGTGCGCTGCCGCTGAACGCGGCCTGCCTTTAGAACGCACCATCGTAGTTACCGACCCCGGTGCAGCCACCGCCCAAGTGCTGGCCGCCGCCATCGACAGTTTCGACCTGCTGGCCTGCGGGCCCCTGGCACTACCCGCTAACCAGCAACGCGCCCTCGCCGCCCGTATCCGCGCCCGCCGCGTCACCTGCTTCACCACCGCCACCTGGCCGGGAGCTTCCCGCCCCTACCAAACCCTGCAACGTTTCGCACAGAAAGTCGGATAAATGCTCACCGCCCTCGTACACTTCCCCCACTGGGAAGCCCACAGCCTGGTCATCGACACCCCTCCCGGGGCGCCCGCCGCAGTAGCCGAAAACGGACAAGTGGGGGACCACACCCCCGCCGCCGCTCACCACGGCATCCGAAGAGGTATGCGCCTGGCGCTAGCACGCTACCTATGCCCAAACCTCATCGTCATGCCCACCGACCCGCAGCGCAGCGCCCGCAGTTTCCACCAGGTACTGACCGCCCTCGACCAAGTCGGCACCCAAGTGCACGCCCTCACCCCCGGCACCGCCTGGATGCCCGCCGACCCGCTAATCAAATGGCACGGGGAGGCATCCGCCGCCGCTGAAACCATTATCAACACCATCAGTGAATACACCGGTAGCGACTGCCAAGTAGGTATCGGCCCGGGCCTACTAGGAGCTTGGGTGAGTTTAAAAGCTGAAACCCTGCTAGCGGATGACCCCGCGGATGAACGCATAGCGAACTTCCCCCTAGCTGACCTCACCCACCTGTATCCACCGGCGGCGCACACCCTGGAACAAACCACCGCGGAACTAAAAGACCTGGGAATAGTCACCATCGCCCAAGCACGCACCCTGGGCGTGGAAACCCTGCGCTCACGCTACCCCCAAGCCGCCGGATTCTTCACCACTTTGCTGGACATCAAACAAACCCCCACCAGCGTAGAAATCACCGCCCCCAAAACCCTACGGCGTGAAATAACCTTCCCCAGTGCAGTAGCCGACATAGACCACGTGGTTGGGCAACTGAAACAAGTTAGCCAAAGTTTGGTGCGCGCCTGCATGGCGCAACAAGTCAGCGCCCGCTACCTCCAAATCAGTGCCCACATCCAAACCCCCACCGGCACCATCACCCGCCAACGCAGCTGGGCACTGCTCGAAGTCATAACTACTCGCGACCTACTGGACCGCATCCGCTGGCAACTGCAAGGCTGGGTCAGTGAAATCCAGACGGGGCCGCAAGTAGCAGCAGACTTCACCGACCTACCCACCGGGGTGAGTGCGGTACGACTCCAAGCCCGCGAACTCGTGCCCCTAGCTGACATCAGTCCCCACCTGTGGGACCAGGACACCGACACGCGCGCCCGCGCCCACGCCGGCGCCTACCGACTACAAGCCCTGCTAGGAGAAGACCAAGTCACCTGCATCAACGTCGACCCCGGCTACGACCCACGCTCGCGCGTGCAGCAATACCAATGGGGCACTCCCGCGCCGCAAGCCGCGTGGAAAACCCACAAACCAGGCAGCAAGACCAGCCACCTACCGACCTACCGGCCAGAACAACGCTGGAAAGGTGGGGTAGAGCTACCAGCACCCAGCACCGTCCTCGACCATCCGCTACCGGTGGAAGTGACGGGAGAAGGTGGCCGAAGTGTGGAGGTGAAGCCCGACGGGAGTTTAACCGATGCCCCCCGCCGCCTGCGGTTACCAGACCCTGACGACGCGGCATTGGGGGTGGGGCCGCTCGCGGATGCGCTTTATCCGCCGCCCCAGCGTGGTGAGCGATACCACCAGATCGCGGGGGTGGCGGGGCCGTGGCCGGTGATGGGGCCGTGGTGGCGGGAAAAAACTAGTGGGAAAGTGTGGCTGCAAGTGCAGGTTGAAAACGTGCCACCGATATTGCTGGCCTGGGAAAAACCCCGCTGGCTACTTCATGCCGTATGGTTTTAATGCACCCTAAAACATCCCGCTGTAGGTCAACAGGAGCGCAGATTAAAGCCATGGCAAAACTTTACTTCCGTTACGGAGCCATGAACTCCGGTAAATCCACCGCCTTGCTGCAAGCTGCCTACAACTACGAAGAACGCGGTCAACGGGTACTGCTCGCAAAACCGCGCATCGACACCAAAGGCGATGACAGTATCGTCTCGCGTCTAGGTGTCACCCGCACCGTGAACCTCCTGGTCGGGCCTGAAGATAGTTTCCTGGATCTCTACCACGCGGTTGCCCGCGGCGATGACCCCGAGGCGCTAGTGCCGCACGTAGAAATTCAACCAGTGGCGGCCGTCTTGGTTGATGAAGCGCAGTTCTTCACGCCGGCGCAGATCGATGACATGTTGCGCCTAGCGGTGCTTGAGGACGTGCCGGTACTGGCCTATGGGATCCGCACCGATTTCTTGACAGTGGCTTTCCCCGGGGCGCGCCGCCTGCTGGAGATCGCCCACACGGTGGAGGAACTTAAAACAATTTGCCGATGCGGGCGCAAAGCCATTTTCAACGGTCGCACCGTGGATGGCGAGTTCGTGTTTTCCGGGGACCAAGTGGCCATCGACGGGGTGGAAGTTGGCTACGAATCACTGTGTGGAGCCTGCTACTTGAGTAAATCTGAAGGCCGACTAGCGCCGCGGCAAGCCGCGGATAAAGAGGAACGCAGTGGGACTGAATGACGAATTAGTCCGCACTATTGGCAAGCTCACCGACAGTGACCTGATCTCCCTGGTGGGGCCGGCTGCATTCGCTCTGGGGACCACCACTTTCGAAAATGGTGAGGTGGCGCAGGTTGATGTCGATTCCTACGAAAATCGCATCCAGGCGCGTGTCAAAGCTGGTGCCCTGACCTACACCTGTTGGATTGAACCTTGCGCAGCGACGGTGACGCGGGTGGAACTGACCTGCGCGTGCCGCACCGCTAGACGCTGCCGGCATGCGGTGGCAGCCTTGCTGTGGGTACGCGCCAGCGTGCCCGCTCCGGAGGTGAACTGGACCCAGATTCTGGCGCGCTTGGAACGCTCTCCCCAAACCGGTGATCCCCTGGCAGTGTGCCTGAAACCTAGTGGCGGCGGGGTTCTAACACCAATGAGACGAGGACGGTCAGGGCAGTGGACGACTCGGCGAGCGAGTTGGCGTGACCTGACTAACCGGCAGTGGGATTCAGTCACTGATGACCTGGACGGGCGGCAACTCGCGGCCATGCGTTCCCTATATCAGTTGTGCTTGGGGTCGGCGATGTCTAAGGCAACAGGCAGCGCAGCGGTTTGCGAGCGTTGGCAACCGACTTATGGTCTGCCGGCCGCGCAGCCCTCCCCGCCCAGGTCCCGCGCCGCTGGCGATAGGGCAGGGCAGAGCAGGGAGGTGAGTGTACAGGCGCTGGGGGCTTCCGCCCTCGCAACCTTGCAACAACTGCGCCAATCCGGGGTGAGCTTGCTGGTCGAGACCAGCGCTGCGCGACCTGCCGACGTGGGGCAACCTTCCACCGCTGCGCGACGTAGCAACGCGGGGCAAGCTTCCAACGCTGCGCTCCGTGCCAACGTGGTGCAACCTTCTACCGCTGCAGCGAAGCTGCCCGGCAGCAACGACGACCTTGCCTTCTCACCGCAACCGGAATACCTGCCGTTACAGCTATCTTCAACCCCGGCAATTATCCAGCTAGTTGACACCGGTGAAACCGGCGGCGCGCTGACGTTGGAATGGGTAGTGAAGCACGGGGACGCTAAGCCCCCACTGCAGGCGGTGACTATTTTTGAGCCGGGACTGGTATTGCTGGACTCCGTATTAGCGGAGCTCGATCCGACTTACCACGATGCCTTACAGGTGGCGCGCGACTACCCGGTGGTGGAAGTCCCGGTGGAAGAAGCAATTCAACTGCATCAGATGGCCGGTGGTCCACTGTCGCACGTAATGGAGATCGCCGACCCTGAACCCGACACCCTAATTGCCACTTTGGAGTGGAAGGGTGATCGGGGGCGCGTGCGCTGGCTGGTGGAAATCAGTGAGGGCGGGGTGCTCCGGCGCGAAGATTTCAAACCCACAAAACATGCCCGCGTGAAGCACAGCAAGATGTGGTCGTTGATGTGGGCAGTGTCCGAAGGCGTGGATTACCGCATCCAACCAATGTCGGAAAGCTTCTTCATGCCCGCTGGCGAACTGGTGCAGGCGGTGGAGTACTCCATCGAAACGACGGAAGGTTACAACGTCATTTGGGAGACTTCCGAATTACCGGACCCCGATGATTTGGTAACTGCGGAACTGAGCCTCAATATTCGCCCCGCCCAAAGTGAAAATGGGGAAGAAAGCACCGATTGGTTCGACGTTGAAACCATCGTGCAAGCTCAAGGTCAGCGCCTCAAACTGGGGCAGGTGATCGCCACTTTGGCGGCGGGGCGTAACCTGATTCGTTCCGAGGACGGGGTGTGGGTCCGCCTGGATGCGGAAGATTTTTCCCACTTGCGCGATATTTTAGAGAGCCTGAGCGACCGCGCCCTCGATGAGGCGGCTCCCTTGCAGGTGTCGCGCGCCCGCCTGGCGGCTGTTGCGGGCGCGGCGGAGCTGGGGTGGGACGCCACTTGGGAGGGGCAAAGTGCTCAGTTTGCGCAGCAACTCCAATATTTGCGTCAACCTCTGGCTGCTGATCCACTGCGGGTGGCGCCAGAGGGAGCGCAGCTGCGTCCGTACCAGGAGTCAGCGGTGGCGTGGCTGCTGCAGCTACGAGCCCTCGGTTTCGGGGGGATTTTGGCTGACGACATGGGGTTGGGCAAGACCATGCAGATCCTCAGCTTCGTCGCCACCGTGCAAAAGCAACGCCGGCGCGGCCCGGTGCTGGTGTGTGCTCCTACCTCCGTGGTGAGCGTGTGGGAGCGGGAAGCAGCAAGGTTCTTCCCCGGCCTTCGGGTGGCAGTGGTACGTTCCACGTCGGCAAAGGCAAACCATGACCCGCAGCAGTGGCAGCGCGATTACGACCTGGTCGTGACCTCGTGGGCCTTGGTGCGTTTGGACCGCGAGCTCTACCAGCAGGTGCAGTGGGAGGGCGTAGTTCTAGACGAAGCTCAGATGGTGAAAAATCCGCAGACCCAGACACATAGCGCGGTTCGCGGGTTGGAGCGTAACTGGGTGGTGGCGGTGACTGGCACTCCGATTGAGAACTCCATTTCGGACTTGTGGTCGATCCTGGCGCTGACTAACCCGGGCCTGTTGCCGGGACGGAAGCGGTTCTTGCGACACTACGCGCAGGCAGTGGAGCGGCGTGCCGACGCGAACGCCCTCGATGAACTGCTGACCCTGATTATGCCGTTCATTCGGCGGCGTACTAAAGCTCAGGTGGCTAGTGAGTTGCCGCAAAAGACCGACCAGGTTATCGGCATTGATCTTGATGCGGGGCATCGTCAAGTTTATGAGCGCGCGCTCACGGCGGTGCAGCGCCAGCTGGTGGCCGCCAAGGGTGATGAGCAGCAGTGGGGATTCTTGTTGGCGGCGCTTACGAAGTTGCGGCTGTTGGCTTTAGATCCCGCGCTGGTCAGTGGTTCGTTTGGTGATTCGATGGGCGAGGACGGGGACGACACTGGTAAGTCCGGTGCGCAAAACACGGCGAAGTCGCGCAAGCGCAAAGACAGTGCGAAAACCCGCTACTTGGTGTCGCAGTTGGAGCAACTGCGCGAAAGTGGTCACCGAGCGCTGGTGTTTTCACAGTTCACCTCCTATTTGGAGCGCTTGGCGCAGGCTTTGGATCAAGCCAATATCAGCTACTGCTACTTGGATGGGTCCACCCGGCAGCGAGAGAAAGTGATTGAACGTTTCCGCTCCGGCGATGAGACTGCCTTCTTGCTGTCCTTGAAAGCCGGTGGCACGGGGCTTACTTTGACGGAAGCTGACTACGTGTTCTTGATGGACCCGTGGTGGAACCCGGCGGTGGAGCAGCAGGCGGTGGACCGTACTCACCGTATCGGCCAAGTTCGTGCGGTGAATGTCTACCGTCTGTATGGGAATGACACGATCGAAGAAAAGGTCCTCGCTCTGCAGGATCAAAAGCGGGAGCTGGTGGAGCGAGT
This sequence comes from Actinomycetes bacterium, assembly GCA_023389315.1. Classification (GTDB taxonomy): domain Bacteria; phylum Actinomycetota; class Actinomycetes; order Actinomycetales; family Actinomycetaceae; genus Gleimia. The sequence goes on from JAEWEQ010000012.1 coordinate 25,558, forward strand.
ATTTGACGGCGCCGGGAAGAAACTCAGCTACCGTGACATGGCGTCCCTCCTGGGGAAGTGATGCCGGCAGGTAGAGGGTTGCATCCTGAACCCACCGCCCTCGCGGACGCCTCGAACAAATGTTCGATATGATGGTCGGGTGAGTTCCCGCTACGCCGAGTTACATGCCTACAGCGCTTTCAGCTTCCTCCACGGCGCTGACCTGCCTGCCGACCTGATCGCGCAGGCTGCCAAGCTGGAACTGAGCGCCGTCGCGGTGTTGGACCGCGACGGCATGTACGGAGCGGTGCAGACCGCCATCGCCGCTAAAGAAGCCAATATGCCTACCGTGTTTGGGGCGGTGGTGCGCCTTCCAGGCAACTATGAGCTACCCATCTTGGCGCAGAATGTGGCCGGCTACCACGACCTGTGCGCCGTGCTTTCGCAGGCCCAACTCAGCCAAGCCCAGCGCCACCACACCATCCTTGACCTGGAAACTTTGGCGCAAGCCAACCAGGGTAACTGGGCGATTTTGACGGGCACCAGCAACGGAAAGCTACGCCAAAAGCTGCGCGCGGAATCCCTGTCCGGCGCGCGCACCCACCTGGCGCAGCTGGTTGATTATTTCGGCGCCGAACACGTAGTGGTGGAATCGTGCTTGGAAACCGTCGCGGAACAGGGTGAAATGGCGGACATCTTGGCGCAACTGGCTGCGGAGTTTAACTTGCCCCTGGCGGCCACCACCGGGGCGAGGGCGGCGGGACCGTCCTCGCTGCGACGCGCCCACCTGCTGCGCGCCATCGAAGCGAACGCCACCTTGGATGAAATCCAACCCTATTTGGAGGCCCTTCCACCAATGTTGCGCTCGGACGTGGATATGCGGCGCATCCACCACCGTCACCCGCGAGCGGTGGATATCGCCGGGGAATTGGGTGATGAATGGGCGTTTGACTTGGACTTGATCGCCCCGCAACTGCCTGCTTGTAACACTCCCAGCAACTACGACGAGGCACGCTGGCTGCGGGTTTGCACCTACCGGGGTGCGCTGCGCCGCTACGGCACGCGCCAGCAGCATCCGCGAGCGTGGGAAACCATTGACCGCGAACTAGCGCTCATCATCGAGCTGGGGTTCGCTGGCTACTTCCTGATCGTGAAAGAAATCGTGGACTTTTGTCACCGCGAAAACATCCTCTGCCAGGGGAGAGGGTCGGCGGCGAACTCGGCGGTGTGTTTCGCCCTCGGTATTACTGCAGTGGATGCGGTGCGTCACCGCATGTTGTTTGAGCGTTTCCTCTCCCCGGGGCGCAGCGGTCCGCCCGATATCGATATCGATATTGAGGCGGTGCGCCGCGAAGAAGTGATCGGCCACATTTACCGCCGTTATGGGCGTCGCGCCGCGGCGCAAGTTGCCAACGTCATTACCTATCGCCCGCGTTCGGCGTTGCGCGACAGTGCGCGGGCTTGCGGGTTTTCCGAGGACGTAATCAACCAGTGGACGCGTCGCACCCACACTCGTGCTCCCGACCCCACGGTGGCTGCGTTGGCGGCGGAACTCACCCACCTGCCGCGCCACTTGGGAATTCATTCCGGTGGGATGATCCTCACTCGCCAGCCGGTCAGCTCCCTATGCCCAGTGCAGTGGGCCAGCAAAAGTGGGCGCACGGTAGTGCAGTGGGATAAGGAAGACTGCGCGCAGATGGGGTTGGTGAAGTTCGACCTGTTGGGCTTGGGGATGCTCACCGCTTTGCGTTACATGTTCGACTCGGTGGAGGCCTCCGGGGTGCGTCATCAAAGCGGGCAAGTGCTGGGGATGGAGAACCTACCGGCGGAAGATCCCAAAGTGTATGACCTGTTGTGCGCGGCCGACACAGTGGGGGTGTTTCAAGTGGAGTCGCGCGCCCAGATGAACACCTTGCCACGCATGCGCCCGCGCTGCTTCTACGACCTGGTGATTGAAGTGGCGCTGGTGCGCCCAGGTCCGATCCACGGTCAAGCGGTGAACCCCTATTTGCGTCGGCGCTTAGGGTTGGAACCGGTTACTTACACCCACCCGCTGTTAGAGCCGATCTTGCGCCGCACCCTGGGGGTGGCAATCTTCCAAGAGCAACTGTTAGCCATTGCCATTGACGTAGCTGGTTTTGACGCGGGAGCGGCCGACCAGCTGCGCAAAGCCATCAGTTCGAAGCGTTCTTCGCAGCGGTTGGCGAAACTGCGCCCCGCATTTTACGAAGGTCTGGCAGCCAACGGCATTACCGGGGAAGCGGCTGACACCATTTACGCCAGTTTGCAAGGTTTCGCTGAGTTCGGGTTCCCCGAATCTCATGCTTTTTCTTTCGCCAACTTGGTTTATGCCTCGTCCTGGATGAAGGTCCACTTCCCGGAGGATTTCTACGCCGCTATTTTGGCTGCCCAGCCGATGGGGTTTTATTCTCCTGCCTCCCTAGTGCAAGATGCGCGTCGCCACGGGGTGGAAGTTCTAGGAGTGGACGTGAACGCCTCCGACCTGCACGCGCGGGTAGAGCAGTTGAACACTGCGCATACTTGTGTCCCCACGACGGGTGCGGTAGAGCTGGAAGTGGATCGCTACAAAGCGGTGCGTTTGGGGTTTGAAGCGGTGCGTTCCCTGCCCACGGCAGCCGCTGAACGCATCCTCACGGCTCGCGAAAGTGGGCCCTTTAGTGACTTGGCTGACCTGGCTCAGCGTGCGCAGTTGAGCGCCCGGGAAGTGGAGTTGCTTGCGGCAGCGGGGGCGTGCGAGTCGCTGGGAATGTCGAGGCGCGCCGCCATGTGGCAGGCCCCGCTGGTGGGGGCCAGCGGCTGCCAACCGATGTTGCCCGGCATCCAGTGGCCCCAGCCTCCGCACCTGCCGACCCCGGTGGGGGAGGAACTAACCGAACTGGACTACCGCACCACTGGCCTTAGTACTGATGCCCACCCGCTGGCTTGGCACCGCGAGCAGTTGGCAGCGCAGGGGGTGGTGGCGTGTGCGCAGGTGGCGCCAGATTTACGAGGGCGGCGGGTGCAGGTAGCCGGTTGGGTGACCCACCGGCAGCGCCCGCACACCGCGAAGGGTACGGTTTTCCTGTCTTTGGAAGACGAAACTGGCTTACTTAACGTGATCTGTAGTCCGGGAATGTGGAAACGCTACCGGCAGGTAGGTTTGACCCACGCGGTGGTGATTGTCCGCGGCGTGGTGCAGTGTGAATCCGGGGTATGTCAGTTGCGGGCCGATAAGATTAGTGGCTATCAGCAGGTGGTGGCACCCAAGTCCCGTGATTTTCGTTAGGAGCGTCCCATGGCAGTGGAAGTTGAGCGCAAGTTTTTAGTGCGGGGCGAGCAGTGGCGCGAACTGGTGGTGAGTTCTCAGGATCTGCAGCAAGGATATTTGGCGGCCTCTGCCACTTGCCTGGTGCGCGTGCGGGCGGCCGACGACGCGGGGTGGCTAACCATTAAGGGGGCTACGCCGGTTCCCGGTGAGGGGCAGGCCTTAGTGCGTAGCGAGTACGAATGGTCGATCCCCGCTGAAGAAGCACGCTCCCTGCTGGGGGAGCTAGCGCTCAGCAGTGTGGCGAAAACCCGGCATTTTCTAAGTTGCGGACCCGGGGAGTGGACGGTGGATGAGTTCGTTGCCGACAATGCTGGGCTGGTGCTGCTGGAGATTGAGGGGCAGCAGGCAGCCGGGTTGACGCAAGCGCAGTTGCCGGACTGGGTGGGCGAGGACGTGAGCGCCGATGGGCGTTACTCCAACGCCTACTTGTCCCAGCATCCGTACCGAACTTGGCAGTAGGGCCTGCTTATCAGGTCGGCCATCGCGGGCAGGGGAGGGCAAGGCCGATCAGGTCCGCTGGTTATCCAGGTACCCGCACCATTCCCGCCAGTTACCGCAACCGAGGGGATAACGCGCTTAGTTCGCTGCCAAAATCACGTCCACCAGTTCTTGCGCAGTCCTCACCACCGCGGTGGCTTGCGTGAACTCGCTGGGGTCGGTGCCGGACCAGGTGATCCCGATAGTGTCCAACCCGTTGTCGCGTCCTCCGTCTATGTCATGGTGGCGGTCACCGATCATGACTATGCGCATATTTTCGCGATCCGGGCCTTGTGTAGGCACGTCGAGGCGGCGCAAGGCGTCGGCAATAACGGTTGATTTTGTGTAGGTAGGGGAGTCGCTTAGTGCCCCCGCAACTACTTCAAAATATCGCTCTAAATCTAGAAATTGAATTATCGGTAAAGCGTAGTTTTCCCGCTTAGAAGTGGCCACCGCCAAGCGCACGCCGGCGGTTTTTAACTGCTGCAGACATTCGCGCACCTGCGGGAATACTTCGCAGTCATACATCGACTGGCGGTAGTGGCGCCGGTAGGTGGCGATAGTGTCCTCAATCAGGTCGGCGTGAACGTGCGCGTACTCGGCAAAGGATACCGCTAAGGGAGGTCCCACCCAGCGGGGGAGCTCTTGTGCGGTCTGCTCGGGGTATCCGAGCTCACGCAGGGTGGAGTTCACGCAAGCGGTGATCACTGGCTCGGAATCAGTGATGGTGCCATCTAGGTCAAACAGTGCGATTTGATATGCCAATTGGTTACCTATCGGTTGCTAGGAAGAGGCGTTAGTCACGTTATAAGACTTCACAGTCCACAATTTTCTGTTTCTGTGGCATAGTTCAGAATTTTTTATTACCCTTTATCTTAGCATCGGACTACCGCTGGAGAAACTATCAACATGGAACGTAAACGGATTGAGAAGGCCTGGTCCCTTTACTCCGATTTAACACTGCGAATGTCAGGCATAGTTGAGCATCGCATTAAATCGGACGTGGGTTTAACCTTCGCCGATTTCGCCATTTTGGCGGCGCTGGAGCGCGCCTCCAACAAAGAGCTACGCATGGGCCGTCTGGCAGAGATCCTGTCGTACTCGCCCTCGCGCCTTTCTTACCTGGTCACCATGCTAGTACAGCGTAACTTTGTGGAGAAAACCTCATCTCCCGAGGACGGTCGCGGCCTTCTAGCCCGGCTCACTGCGCAAGGGCACAAGGCGTGGTCTCGCGCCAACGCCATTCAGCACCAGGTTTTCACTGACTTCGTGCTATCCCAGGTCACCGAAGAAGAGCAAAACCAACTGCGAGAAATCTTCTACCAAGCTGCCACTCGCCTTCGCAAGCAAGGTAAGTGACTGCACTCGGAAGTTGCTTAACGGGCACGCCCGCGCCCATATTTGTTAAGCGACGGGCTTCCATACGTAGTGGACTGGGCTGCTGCAGCAAGACATCCATTCCAATTAGGTGGCAATCGCGGCGGCGTGATAAAGTCTTGCACGTTGCCTCGAAGCTTCGACTTCGTTAGCTACCTGCGCGGGTGGCGGAATAGGTAGACGCGCTAGCTTGAGGTGCTAGTTCCCAATTTAACGGGAGTGGGGGTTCAAGTCCCCCTCCGCGCACGAGATTAACCCCGGTTTTCCGGGGTTTTTCTGCATCCAGGTGGGAGTGTCTGACGGTGACGTAGAGTAGTAACCATGCATATTGACATCTGGTCCGCCATTGACTGCCCGTGGTCCTACTTGGGGGTGCGGCATCTACGTCAATCCCTGGCTCGTTTCGCTCACGCCAGCGATACCACGGTCAGCTTGCACGCTTACTTCCTTAACCCTGAACTAACTCAAGCGTTAGATGAAAGCGAAGCGCAATACTTAAGCCGTACCAAACAAATGCCGTTGGAAGAGGTTGAATCGGTACTGCAATCCCTAACCAAAATGGGACGGGCCGAAGGTATTCGATTCGACTGGGACGGCGCGGTAGTGGCAGGTACCACTAATGCTCACCGCCTGGTTTGCCTGGCGCGCGAGATCGACCTCGAAAATGATTCCACCAGTGGGGCTGACACTTTGGAACTGCGCCTCCACGAAGCTCTCCAACGTGCGCGGTTCGAAATGGGGGCGGATATATCGAATCCGGAAACCCTCATCAGCATTGCCCAGGACTTCGATATTCCCGGACAGCGGGCTGCCCGCGCCTTAGAAGATCAGGAATTCGCCGCGCAAGTGTTCTCCGATTTCCAAATCGGAGTGCAGATGGGGATAGGTGCGGTCCCGGTGTTCCTGTTCGATAACCGATTCGTGCTGGAAGGCAGCCAACCGGCGGCGGCGTTCGACAACGTCCTCGCAACTGCTTATGAATACAGCCAAGGCTAGATTGGAAAGTAAAAAACCATGAGTGAAACCGCCACCAACGCGAGCTACGACCCCCAAGCGGCCGCCCAGCGTCCCTACGATTCGCGCCACCCGCAAGAACTGGTACGCCAGTTCCACCAGGTCTACAACCTGCCGATTGAATCGGTCGAAACCCCCGAGTGCGACCGCGAACGCATCCACATGCGCATGTCGTTAATCGCTGAAGAATACGCCGAACTCACTGGCGCGCTTTACGGCAAGCAGGCGCGTGAGATTATTGAAGGCGCCCAGGCGCAGGCCCTCGCTGCGGACGACCACACGCGCGACACAGTGGAAGTGGCGGACGCCTTGGCCGACCTGGTTTACGTGATCTACGGGATGGCTTTGGAATGCGGCATCGATTTGGATGCGGTACTCCACGAGGTGCAGGCGTCTAACCTGTCGAAGCTGGGTGCGGATGGCAAACCCATTTATCGCGAGGACGGTAAGGTCCTCAAAGGCCCGGGGTTCTTCTCGCCGGACATTGCCGCCGTTTTAGCGCGGCGGGAACCGCACCGGCCAGCCGCGCAGTAGAGCGGCGCCGATGCACCTACCGGCGACCCGGTGCCGCGTCATCGACCGCACCGCCCAGCCGCGCAGTAGTGCGACCCGGACCACATTAATGTTAAATTTGCCCGCGGAACTGTTCGTTGAAGTTTAGAAAGACTCCGATTTTGCGTTCACACACCACCCTCACGTTGCCCGACTTTTCCCAACTCACCCCGCACACCGTGGGGCAAGCCGCTAAAGACGGCCTGGTTCAGCTAACTGAAGACCTCATAGCTTTACGCCAGGTGCCAGCCACCGTGGCAGACTTCCTGGAGCCCCTAGATGAGGCTTTCCGCCGATGCGAGCAAGCTTGTGCACCCGCTTTCAACCTGATCAGCGCGGTCGGCGGTAGCGAATATGATGTCCTGGAAGGTGAGCTCGCTCAGCTTTACACCCAGGTGATGCACGGTTTCACCACCGACGCTGAGCTGTTCTCCAACCTGCGTGCCCTGCAGGACCAGGACTTGGATGAGGAAAGCCGCACCCTGGTCGATGACCTGGTGCTGCGTTTCCGCCTGGGCGGGGCAGAGCTAGACCCGGAACAACAAGAGAAGTTGGCCGAGCTATCTTTGCAGATCTCCGACCTGGCGGTGCAATACCAAAAGCGGGTCAGCCAAATGCTGGCGAACCCGGTGACAGTGGGCGCAAAAGAGTATTCCTTAAACAACTTCACCAACCAGTTGGCGCTGTCCAGCATTGACGACCCGCAGCTGCGCCGCGAACTACTGGAAGCCTCCCTGTCGCGCGGCTGGGGCGACGACCCTGATACGGACACCCGACAACTGGTGCTTGACATCACCCGCGCCCGCCAGCAGCGAGCGGAGTTGCTGGGTTTTGCTGACCATGTAGAAGCCGTGGTGGCCCAAGAGACGGTGCCGTCCAAAGATCAGGTACGCCAGCTGCTGAGCGAAGTTGGGGCTGCGGCCACCAAGCAGGCTCGCCGCGAAGCCGAACAGCTGCGCGAGTTGGCGGCGGCTGACGGGGTGGAGGATTTCACCGCCGCTGACTGGCTCTACTACCAGGCCAGGGCCGACCAGGCTGACAGCGCCGGTCCCGATATCTCACCCACCGCCCTCGCCCCTTATCTGGAACTTTGGCAAGTGGTGGAAGACGGCGTGTTCGTGGCGGCGAACAAACTCTACGGCATCACCATGACCCGGCGTCCGGAGTTAAAAGGCTGGGACGAGTCTTGCCGAGTTTATGAAATCCATGACGAGGACGGTGCCAGCCTGGGCCTGTTCTTGGCCGATTACTTCTCCCGCCCGGGCAAGCGCGGTGGCGCGTGGATGTCGGGCTTGGAACAGGGGTATGCCGGCAACGATTACCAGTCGATCATCATTAACTGCGCGAACTTCACCCCGCCCGCCCCGGGTGAAGCGAAGTACCTGCATTGGGATGATGTGATCACTTGTTTCCACGAGTTCGGCCACGCCCTACATGGCATTTTGTCCCGCACCCGCTACCACCACACCGCGGGCACCAGTGTGCCCCGGGACTTCGTGGAACTGCCTAGCCAGTTGAATGAAATGTGGGCCTATCACCCGCAGATCATCGCGTCTTTCGCCCGCCACGCCCAAACTGGCCAGGTGATGCCCACGCAGATGGTGCAGGCGTTGGCTAGCTCCGCCACCAAGGGGCAAGGCTATGACACCAGTGAATACTGCGCTTCGGCGTTGCTCGACCACTTCTGGCACAGTGAGACGCCGCGCGAAGGTGAAGACGTGGCGCAGTTCGAAGCCCGCATACTCACCGACGCAGGCGTGGGCGACCCGCTGGTGCCGCCGCGTTACCGTTCCACGTATTTCCCGCACGCCTTCACGGTTGGCTACGACGGCTGCTACTACTCCTACATGTGGGCAGAGACGCTGGTGGGTGAGTGTGAACAGTGGTTCCGCACCGTGGCCAGTAAGGACGGCGATGGTGGTTTGAACCGGGAAGCGGGGCAGCGCTACGTGGATGAGATTTTGCGTCGCGGCGCATCGCGTCCCCCAGTGGAATCCTTCCGCGCTTTGATTGGCCATGATGCCAGTGCACAGGCAGTGTTGCGCCGCCGCGGCCTGGACTAAGGTAGTCGCCTAACGCAACTGCCTCGCGTGCTGGCCCGGGCTTGCGCGGTGAGCAAGCGCCTCTACGCGCGCCCGGCCAGGGCGGTGGCTGTGGGCAACATTACATGGCTCCTCGCTTCGGGGTAAGGTTAAGACATGAGTATTCATCCCCAAGATGCGCTACAACGCATGATCGCTGCTTTCGAAGCCCACTACCACGCGGCCCTGAGCACCCAATCGCCCACTTCACCGCACCTGGTGGAGTCCGAACAGCGTCTGCGTGATGCCTTCTTCACCTACGATGACGCGCTGTTCAACACCTACGGCGTGGATCTGCCCTTCGACCTGGTTGGGGATGAAGACGACGAAGACGATGAGTACTTCGATGACGAGGACGAAGAGTACGTCCTCGACGATGGCGATGATTTCGACCAGGACGATTTCGACGAGGATGACTTGGACGAAGATGACCTCGACGATGACGATGACGACGATTTAGAAATCATCTATTTTGACGAGGACGACGCGGGCGACGACGAACCGCCCTTAGCTTTGCGCTAACCCCGCTTCAGCTTTGCGCTAACCCCGCTTCACCCTAGAACCCGGGCATCGTTTAACGCCTCCACCAACGGTAGAGGTAGTTCGGTGTCCCCATATTCGAGTAGTTGGCGCAACTGCATGTCAGTGCGCGGCCCCACGACCGCGCAGGACACCGCCAGTTGGGCGCGCAACCATCCCAGTGCCACCGCGTATGCAGGTACCTCCAGGCCGGAAGCTGCTCGCCCCAAAGCCTCCAGGATCGGCTGATATTGGGGCTGCAGGTAGGGCACCACCCAGGCAGCTAGCACCGGGGAAGCGGCGCGCGAATCCGGGGGAGTGCCGTGACGGTACTTACCCGTCAGCGCCCCACCCGCCAACGCACTGGTGGCGATGAAGCCGCGACCGTCCTCGTGCAAGGGGCCTAGAATCTGCTCCTCGACGCCGCGTTCCAACAGGGAATAGGGGGCCTCCATGGTTTGGATGGGCACCCCGCCAACTTCACCGCGGGTGAGGATCTGCGCGCTGCGCCACGAACCAAAATCCCCAATCCCCAGGGCGCGGACTTTCCCCGATCGCAACGCCATATCCAAGCCAGCTAAGGTTTCCTCCACCGCGGTTCGCGGGTCGTAATCTTCCAAGATGAAAACATCCAGGTAGTCAGTGCCCAGCTCACCGAGGGCGTGGTCGATGCTCGCCAGGATCCCGGTGCGCGAGTTAGACACCTGCCAGTGGTCTGCCACGCGCAAGAAACCGCCCTTGGCGATGAGGACGCATTCTTCCCGGTCCAGGTAGGAATCAAAAATGCTACCTAGGACACGTTGTGCTTGGCCGGAGCCGAAAAGGGCGCTAGTGTGAAGTACGTTTCCGCCGGCGTCAAGGAAGGTGCGGACCATGTCTTGGGCTTCCGCTTCGCTGGTGTCACGCCCCCAAGTTAGCGTACCCAACCCCAGGTGCGATACCCGGATACCGGTGGAACCCAAAAAACGATGTTGCATGTCTCATACGGTATCGCGTTTTCGCAGGCAGTAGGGTTTTCCACTATGGATTGGTTTGAAGCAATACTCCTCGGCTTGGTCCAAGGACTCACCGAGTTCCTCCCCATTTCCTCTTCTGCGCACCTGCGCATCACGGGGGAACTAATCGGTATGGACGACCCCGGAGCGGCCTTCACCGCCATCACCCAGATCGGTACCGAAGCCGCGGTAGTGGTGTACTTTTGGAAAGACATTGTGCGCATCCTCACCCGCTGGTTCGGATCCATGCCGTGGGTGGACGTTAGCAAACGGGTTTCTAACTCCGACCCGGACGTGCGCATGGGGTGGATGATCATCGTCGGTTCCATCCCCATCGGCGTGTTGGGACTGCTGCTGGAAGATTGGATCGACGTCCAGTTCCGCAACCTGTGGGTCACTGTCACCATGCTGGCCTTCTTCGCTATTTTGCTGAGCCTTGCCGACCGCTTGGCGCCGCGTCGCCTCACCTTGGATCGCCTGTCGTGGCGCGATGCCATCTTGTACGGTTTCGCCCAAGCGATGGCACTAATCCCGGGGGTGTCACGTTCCGGTGGGACCATCACCATGGGGCGCGCCCTGGGCTACACGCGCGAAGCGGCGGCGCGTTATTCCTTCTTGCTAGCCATGCCCGCGGTTTTTGCTTCCGGTTTCTACAAGGTCGCCAAGGTCGCGATGGGCGAGGACGTGGTGGCAGTTGGCCCGACTTTGCTGGCCACCATCATTGCGTTCGGGGTGGGCTACGCGGTTATCGTGTGGTTCTTGAAACTGGTCTCCACCCGTTCCTACGCGCCTTTCGTGGTCTACCGATTGGCGTTGGCCGCGTTGATCGCGGTGCTGCTGTGGGCGGGTGTGCTGTCCCCGGTGGCCACGGCACTGCCGGCCTAGCTTTGCGGCGCGGGGCTTACTCCACCTCACCCGCCTGGCTGGGCAAGGCGAGTAACGCCAGTGCCGCACAAACCGAACGCCGGCTCGTTGGCGGCTAGGACCACAAGGTCGGCTGCTGCACGCCCAGCATGGCTTGCGCCCCGCTCCTATCCATCGGGTGGGGTGCCTCGCCCTTGGCGGGGCAGAACTGGCGCACCTGGCACCAGTTACACAGCGGCCCGGTGCGCACTGGGAACACCTCGGTTTCAATCGCGGCCTTGATGTCCTCCCACAGTTTTTCGATACTTTGCCCGAAGTATTCCACGTCCTCGCGCTGCGGATCCAAAGTCAGGACCTTCCCGTCGGCCAGGAACACCAGTTGCATACGTTGGGGGATGCCGCGCCCACTTTGCCGCAGCAGCAAAGCGTAGAAGTTGAGCTGCGCTAGCTTGTCATCGAGGAAGCGCGGCTGGGGCGACTTGCCAGTTTTGTAGTCCACCACGCGGGTGGCTCCGTTGGGTGCGCGGTCGATGCGGTCCACGAAACCGCGCATGAGGATTCCCGATTCGGTACTGGCTTCAATGAACAGCTCGCGTGCGTGAGGCTCTAGGCGCTGGGGGTTTTCTACCGTGAAGTAGCGCTCAACTAGCTTTTTGACTTCTTCATCCCACCGTTGTCGGGATCCGGGTTCGGTGAAAAGGGCGGCGAAGTTCGCGTCGTTTGCGAACAGGCGTTTGCGGTGCGGATCGATCAGGTCGAGGGCGTTTTCAACGGTGCGTTCTTCAGCTGGCAGGTCGAAAAGATGCTCGAGGACGGCGTGCACCAGGGTCCCGCGAGTGGTGGCCGCGGTGGGTGGTTCCTGGTGTCCGTCAATGTAAATGAGGCGAAACCGCATGGGGCATTGCCGCCAAGTGGCGGTGGAGGAAGCGGATAATGCTTTGCGTCTTGTCCCAGTGGTGCCCATGTCTTAACCGTACACGCCCACGCGCCCCGCTAGCTGGGTGGACTGCCGCACCGCCCGCACCTTGGGCCGGTGTGCGTCGCACACGTCCTCGCAGTGCACGGGTGATGTAAACCACCGCCGTTGCCTATCCGCGGTGGCGTGTCTGACCCGCCAGGGCAGGGCCCAGTTAGCCCGCGTACAATGGTGGCGATGAGTGACCAAGTACCTTACCAAGTTCCCCCCGTCGCGGACCTACAGCGTGGCGCCACGAATCGACGCGGACCGTTTCGCGCTGGCGACCGCGTCCAAATCACCGACCCGAAGGGGCGACTGCACACCGTCACCCTGGTACCCGGAGGGATGTTCCAGTGTTCGCGCGGGCGCCTGCGCCACGATGACATCATCGGGCAGGATGAAGGCACCACCTTGGTTGTTGACGAACGTCAGTTCCACGTGGTCCGCCCCCTGCTGCACGACTACGTGATGTCAATGCCACGTGGAGCCGCCATCGTCTACCCCAAGGACGCAGCCCAGGTCATCGGGGTGGGCGATATTTTCCCCGGAGCGCGCGTGGTGGAAGCCGGTGTCGGCTCAGGAGCTCTCACCCTGTCGCTGCTCAGTGCGATCGGTGCGGAAGGCTCGCTGCTTTCCATTGAACGCCGCGCCGATTTCGCCACCGTCGCCGCCGGCAACGTGGACCTGTGGTTCGGGGGCCGACACCCGGCGTGGGACCTGCAGGTGGGAGACTTCAACGACGTCACCGCCCAACTACCGGCGGCCAGCGTTGACCGCGTGGTGCTGGACATGCTGGCGCCCTGGGAGTGCCTGGAACAAGTCAGCCGCATCCTCATCCCCGGTGGGGTGGTCACGATTTACGTCGCCACCGTGACCCAGGCATCGCGGCTGCGTGAAGACATGATGGCATCAGGGCGTTTCAGCGAACCGCTCATGAGTGAAACCCTGGTGCGCACCTGGCACTTGAACGGCTTGGCGGTGCGCCCCGATCACCGCATGGTCGCCCACACCGGGTTCCTCCTCACCGCCCGCACAGTTTCTCCCACCTCGCACCCGCAGCAGCGCGGACTGCGCCCCGCGCCGGCGGCTGAAAACCAAGGGGGACAATGGGATACCGCAGACAGTTGGGACGATAACCGGGAGTTGAATCCGGAAGTGTCCGGCAAGAAGATCCGCCGCAGTATGCGCGACGTTGCCACCAAGGTGCAGAGTTTGCAGCACGAGGACGGGGGGCGACGATGAGTGAAGACCTGCGTCAGCAGATAGCTGAGTTAGAGGAAAAGAACGCCCGCCTCACCTCCGCCCTCCAGCGCGCCCGCCAGCAATTGCAAGAGCGGCGCCGGGAAGAACTCGAATCCCTCGCCGAAGGCGGGGCCACCACCGTGGCATTATTCCTCGGCGCCGAACAGGCGCGCCGGCGTGCGCGGGTGGCGATCGGTAGCCAACTGCGTGAAGTGCCGGTAGCACCCCAGGTTGACTTAGCCGGGATCGCCCTGGGACAAGAAGTGCTAATTAGCGACGAAAACCAACTGGTGGAAGTCGGGCAGTACCCGCGCAGCGGCGAAGTGGTGACAGTAGCGGAACTGTTGGGAGCTGACCGGGTCATCACCCGCTCCGGTTCCCCGGGGGAGCGTATCTACACCCTGGCCGGACCATTGCGCGCCGGTAGCGTCGCCCCCGGTGACTCGCTGCTGGTGGATAACCGCTCCCAGTTGGCGCTCGAAAAAGTGGTACGCTCCAGCGTCGATCAGATGCTGACGGTGGAAACGCCCCAGGCCACCTACGCTGACATTGGTGGCCTGGGGGAGCAGATTGAACTGGTGCGAGACACCTTGGAACTGCCCTTCAAACATCCGCAGTTGCACGGACGCTACGGGTTGGCGGTACCGCGCGGCATCTTGCTGTACGGCCCACCCGGTTGCGGTAAGACCCTGATTGCGAAGGCGGTGGCGAACTCCTTGGCGCAGGCACGAAATGGGCAGCGCGCGCATTTCCTCTCCGTTAAAGGCCCGGAACTGCTGAACAAGTACGTGGGGGAAACCGAACGCCATATCCGCACCATTTTCTCCCGCGCCCGCAAGCTGGCGCGCGCCGAGGTGCCGGTAGTGATCTTCTTTGACGAGATGGAAGCGCTTTTCCGCACCCGCGGTACCGGTATTTCTTCCGACATGGAAACCCTCATCGTGCCGCAGTTGCTGGCCGAGATGGACGGGGTGGAGAGCCTGGATAATGTCATCATCATCGGTGCGTCCAACCGGGAAGACATGATCGACCCGGCGGTGCTACGCCCCGGGCGTTTCGACTTGAAAGTGCGTATCGAGCGCCCCGACCGCGCCGGTGCGCGCGAGATCTTCACTAAGTACCTCACCCCCGAGCTGCCCATGCACGCGGATCTGGTAACCCAGTGCGGCTCTGTGCAGGCAGCAGCGCAGCATCTGATCGACTTGGCAGTGGAGGCGCTCTACACCCGCAGCCCGCAAACCGCGCTGCTGTATGCGCGCACCGCCTCGGGCCAAGTACGCACCATGTACGCTGCCGACCTGATCTCTGGCGCCATGATCGCCGCCATCGTGGAGCGCGCTAAACAGTACGCCCTCAAAGCCGACCTGGCGGGCGAGCCGGGATTGAGTGTGGCGCACCTGCGTCGCGCCATCACCACTGAGCTTCACCAGAGCGCGCATTTAGCGTTGTCCACTAACCTCACCGAATGGGCGCGGGTCAGTGGATTCGCCACCGACGAACTGGTGGCGGTGGAACCCATTGCGCGCGACCAGATCGAGGGATCAACCCCCCTCACCGAGCCCGGGAGTATGCGGTGAACGTCGAAACCCAAACCAATGAAGAACCCATGATCTTTGGAACCGAAACCGAGTTCGGTGTCCTCAACACCGAAAATCCCGCCGCGGGCGCGGTGGCACTGAGCGCCGAAGTGGTGGCAAGCTACGCGGACGCCTCCGGTGTGAACCCGGTGCAGTGGGATTACACCGGGGAAGATCCGTTGAACGACGCGCGCGGACACCGCCTGCAGCGCGCTAACGCCCACCCCTCCTTGCTAACTGACGACCCGTATCAGTTGGCTCCCACCGGGGGAGTGGGGTGGGGGCCGGCGCCCAGCGAATACGACCGGCGTATCTACCAGATGACCAACCTGGTGTTGGAAAACGGCGCGCGCCTCTACGTGGACCACGCACACCCCGAGTATGCTTCCCCCGAAACTACTTCCGCCGCGCAAGCCACGCTTTACGACCGGGCGGGGGATAGGATCGGTCGGGAAACTTGCCGGTATGCGCAAACCCAGGGCCACGCCCTCGCCCTGTATAAGAACAACACCGACGGCAAAGGCGCGGCCTACGGCACCCACGAGAACTACCAACTGCCCCGCCCGGTGGATTTCGACGACCTCGTGGTAGGTGCTACTTCCTTCCTAGTTACGCGCACAGTGTTCTGCGGGGCCGGCCGAGTGGGGATTGGCCAGCGCAGCGAAAAAGCTGGTTTCCAACTATCCCAACGCGCTGACTTCGTGGAAAACGACATCGGTTTGGAAACCACTTTCAACCGCCCGATCATTAACACCCGTGATGAACCCCACGCCAACCCCCACCAGGTGCGACGCTTCCACGTCATCAACGGGGACGCCACCCAGTTTGACGTCTCCACCTACCTCAAGCTTGGCGCCACTGCGCTGGTACTGAAAGCGATTTGTGCCAGCCCCGACCTGCGCTGGAACGCACTGAGCTTGGATGAAGACGCGGTGGCGGTAGCAGCGGCAGTGTCCCACGACGTGCAGTTGCGTAACCGCTACGACTGCAAGGATGGCAAGTCACGCACCGCGGTGGACATCCAACGCGCTTACTGCGACCTGGTGGCGCAAATCCTGACCGACCTGTCCGATGATGAGGCCGCGGTGTTGGAACGCTGGCAACGCGTGCTCGACCAACTCGCGCGCGACCCCCAAAGTTGTGCGACGGAAGTCGAATGGGTCGCTAAACACCAGCTTTTGCAGCGCCAACGCTCCCGCTGGCAGTGTGGTTGGGAGGATGCGCGAGTGGCGGCCGTGGACCTGCAGTGGGCGGATTTACGCCAAGGACGTTCCCTGGTGGAAAAGCTTGATAATGCCGGCTTGGTGGAGCGGCTTTTCACCGACGAGGACGTGGCGCGGGCCGCCACCGAACCCCCGGCCACCACGCGGGCGTTCCTGCGGGGCCTGGCGGTGCGTCACCAGCCGCGGTTGGTGAAAGCCTCGTGGACCTCCCTGGTAGTGGAAACCACGGATGGAAACAGTGCCCGCCTGCCGCTGGCCAGTGCCAGTGACGCGGGCAGTGAGCAGATGGTGGCGGCCGTGAAATCGGGCGTGGCGGAAAAAATGGTTAAGGTAGCTAAAGCACAAGCGGTGAATGAAGGAGCATGAACATGCAGCAGGATCAAGTATTCGCCTCCGGGCCCGGCGGGGAGGAAGACAACGAAACCCCTGGGGTCGGTGGGAAGCAAACCCAGGTTGATGCCCTCGATGACATCCTCGATGAGATTGATGCGGTGTTGGAAACTGACGCGCAAACTTTCGTGCAGGACTTCGTGCAAAAAGGTGGCCAGTGAGTTTGAATCGGCGCATTTTCGGTATCGAAACTGAATACGGCCTGAACTGCTCCTACACGGACCCAAAAGCTCCGCGCTTGGAAGCGGAAGCGGTGGCGCGGATCCTGTTCGACCCGCTCATTAAAGGTGGGCGCGGCGTTAACGTGTTCCTACCCAACGGCGGGCGCATCTACCTTGATGTGGGCGCTCACCCGGAGTACGCCACCGCTGAGTGCGACCGAGTGGAGGACTTACTGGCGCAGGTTCTGGCAGGTGACAAAATGTTCGCCGAGCTTGCCAGCAAAGCCGATGAGTCCTTGGCGGCGCAAGGCGTAGGAGCCCAAGTGCATTTGCTGCGCACCAACGAAGACAACCAGGGTAACGCTTTCGGCTGTCACGAGAACTACCTGCTGCGCCGTACTAGTCATTTCCGTGACGACGCGGACGCCTTGGTGTCGTTTTTCGTGACTCGCCAAATCCTCACCGGTGCCGGACACCTGCGAGCTGGGAACGAGGACGGGTCCCGCCCTGACAACCTGGCGCCCCGTTACGGGTTCTCCGGGAGGTCGTGGCACATCGATGACGCGGTATCTTCCGCCACCACTCGCTCCCGTCCCATCATTAACACCCGCGATGAGCCGCTGGCGGACTCCACCCAGTACCGGCGCCTACACGTTATCGTGGGCGACACCAACGTTTCGCAGTGCTCCACCGCACTGAAGATCGTGATGACGGACCTGATGCTGTCCGCCATTGAAAACGGCGTGCGCATCGCGGACTTGGCGCTGGCGGACCCGCTAGTTGATATACGCCGCATCGACGCGCACTTCTTGAAGCCCTGCCCTGTGCAGCTGGCGAACGGTAAAGAGATGACGGCGGTACAGCTGCAGCGCGAGCTGCGCCGACGCATCTTGGAGCACGTGGACCTAGCCGAGGCTTCCCCCATGGTTAAAGACATGGTTGAGCTGTGGGAGCGTGGCCTGGATGCGGTGGAGTCGGGGCAGTGGGAGAGCGTCGATAGAGAACTAGATTGGGCGGTGAAATACCGCATGCTCACTCGTTTCCAGCAGCGTAGCGGCGCCGGCTGGGACGATCCGCGCTTGGCGCGCCTGGAGCTGGCTTACCACGACACCGTGGGGCAGACCCTGGGGCAGCGGATGGAGGCCAGTGGTCAGTTGCGCACCTTGATTGACACTGATGCGGTAACTCGAGCCACCAGTGAACCTCCGGCAGATACGCGCGCGAATTTGCGAGGACGGGCGGTGGCCGCCGCCTGGAACACGCGTTCGGATCTGAGCGTGGATTGGCTAAACTTGCGACTAGATGGCAGTGAACGCGTGAATGTGCGCCTGCCTGACCCATTTGCGGCCACCGACCAGGCAGTAGATGAGTTGATTGAGAAGATGGAGACCCAAAGCTATCAGCAGGGAGCATTCGCGTGAGGTTCACCGCCCGCAAGCGCTTCACCAAAGCCGACCAGGAAGCCGCCGAAGCGGCCTCCCAGGAGGGAAAGCGTGCCCGCAAAGCTGGGCGAGCTAAAGCCAAGAACAAACGCGGCAAGCTCCTAGCGCTGCGCAAATCACGCTCCCTTAGCGCGGGTAGTTCCAAAGCCAGCGAAACGGATGCAGCGGAGGGGACCAAGGACGGGCAAGGTGAGATAACCAAGCCCAGTATGAGCGCCAGTTCTCCCGTGACTGCCGCTTCGCCCTTGCCCATCATTAACGAGCGCAAAGGCGACTTGGTGACGCCGACCCGGTCAACGGTGTCGCGCACTCAAAAGCAACGCAGTTGGAAACGACGTATCTTCCGCTGGTGGCGCGAAGCCTTGGCCTTGGTAGTGGTGCTGATGGTGGTGGGGACCGCGATTTTGGTGATCAACGACCGTGACCGGCTGGCCTCCGCCCCAGAAGCACCCTGGGCTGACAAGGTCAGCGTATCCGGACGGGTGGGCGCCACCCCGGCACTGGTAGTGAACTCCCCGGTGTCGGTGTTATCGCCCAAGGTTACGCAACTGGAAATGGGGCCGGGACGCACCATTGAAGCTGACTCACCGCTGATCATCTCCATGATGACGTATTCGGGAGAGACCGGGAAAGTGCTGTCCCAAGCGGGTCGCCCGGCGCTGAGCGTGGGCAAAGCCAACGCGGAGGATTTCGATAAGTTCCTCGCTGGCGCGGTAGTGGGAAAGACCGAAGGGTCGCGCCTGCTGTTCGCCCGCCCCGTCGAACAGGGCGGCAAACGCGTAACCGAGTTGAGCGTGGTGGACATCCTGTATTCGGCTGCTTCGGGTGAAGCGGTGGCGAATCCTGGGGGCCCGCTGTCGGTCACGGTGAATGAAGCGGGACCGCGTTTAGCCCATGCGGAAGGCGATCCGCCGGCCGATTTGAAGGTTCAAACCCTGGTGGAAGGTGATGGGCAGCAGGTGCACAGCTCCGATGCGGTACTAGCCCAGTACGTGTCCGCCCGTTGGGACGACTCGGTGGTTGTTTCCTCAACGTGGTCAACTGGAATCCCGGCCACCATCCGCTTGGACAACACCATGCCGGGGGTGAGAAACGCATTACTGGACCAGCGGGTGGGTTCGCGCCTAGCGGTCACCATCCCCCCGAACCTTGCACAGGGGGACACCACTTTGATGATGGTGATCGACATTTTGGGCACCGAGCCTGACACCGCGCAGTGACCACTGCGTCAGAAAGGGTAACCATGAGTGTGGCAATCCGGGTGATCGCCTGTTTGGACGTAGCGGACGGGCGGGTGGTGAAGGGAGTGAACTTCACCGATTTGCGTGACGCCGGGGACCCGGTGGAACTGGCCCGCCATTACGGCAACGAAGGTATCGATGAACTAACGTTCCTGGACATCTCTGCCTCCCACGAGGGGCGCGGCACCACTTTGGAAGTGGTTTCCCGTACCGCGGAGGAAGTTTTCATCCCCCTCACTGTAGGTGGCGGGGTGCGCTCCGTCGAGGACGTGAACACCCTGTTGGCAGCGGGGGCAGACAAGGTCGGTGTAAACACTGCCGCGATCTCTAACCCGGACTTGATCGACGAAGTGGCGCAGAAATTCGGCAACCAAGTGCTGGTCCTTTCGGTGGATGCGCGCCGCTGTCCCGAGGGCGTTCACACCCCTTCCGGGTTCGAGGTGACCACTCACGGTGGTCGCCGTTCCACCGGCATTGACGCCCTCGAATGGGTGAAGGAAGCCCAAGATCGTGGCGTGGGGGAGATCTTGTTGAACTCCATGGATGCTGACGGTATGCAAAGTGGTTTCGACACGGACATGATTACGCAGGTG
The DNA here is from genome assembly GCA_023389315.1 of Actinomycetes bacterium. Taxonomy (GTDB): domain Bacteria; phylum Actinomycetota; class Actinomycetes; order Actinomycetales; family Actinomycetaceae; genus Gleimia. Next base: position 45,571 of record JAEWEQ010000012.1, read on the forward strand.
AGCCAAATCGCTCAGGTGCCGGTAATCGCATCGGGTGGTGCCGGCAAACCGGAGCACTTCGTGGCGGCGGTGGAAGCTGGCGCCCAAGCGGTGTTGGCAGCATCGGTGTTCCACTATCAGACGGTGAGCGTGGCGCAGGTGAAGGCAGCGCTAGCGGCTGCCGGCTTCCCGGTGCGGGGGTATGCAGTTGAGTGACAATGCTGCGGCCCTGCAAAATGATCCGCAGAATGCGGCGCTGGATCCACAGCTTGGGACGCTTAATCCGCAAATTGCGGCGCTACTGAAACGCGATCACGCCGGCCTGGTGTGCGCGGTGGTACAGGACGCATCGACCGGGCGGGTGCTGATGGTGGGGTGGATGAACGACACCGCATTGCACCGCACCCTCACTGAGGGGCGCGTGACTTTCTGGTCACGGTCGCGTCAGGAGTATTGGACCAAAGGCATGACCTCGGGTCATTTCCAACTGGTGCGCTCCGTCAGCTTGGATTGCGATGGCGATGCGTTGCTGGTGCAGGTGGAACAGGTGGGTGCAGCCTGCCACACCGGGGCCTACAGCTGTTTCGACTCCCACCAATTGCCGGCGGTGACCGACCGTCAACAGTAACCCCCGATTTGGTGATGGGTGTCACTTCATGGGTAAACTCAACTTGTACTTTTAGGTGAAGGGGAAGGAGGGAACGTGACTTTGTTAGATCGAATCCTCGCGGCAGTCGCCCGCGAGTTAGCACAGCGCGAGAACTCCACCAGCCTGGAGGAAGTTAAAGCTGCAGCCCGCTACGCCCCCGAACCGCGCGATGGCTTAGCCGCCCTCCGGCAAGGGCCCGGAGCGGTCCGCGTGATGGCGGAGATTAAACGCTGTTCCCCAGCCAAAGACCCCCTCGCCGACATTCCCGACCCTGCGCATCTGGCCCGCGTCTACCAAGACGGGGGAGCCGCGTTAATTTCCTGCTTAACTGAATCCACCCATTTTGGTGGCTCCCTCCAAGACTTGAAGTTGGTCCGCGAAGCGGTTGACATACCGGTGCTGCACAAAGACTTCATCATCAGCCCCTATCAGATTCATGAGGCACGCGCCCACGGCGCCGATCTGGTGTTACTTCTGGTAGGGGCTTTAGAACAACCGCAGTTGGAAGCTTTCATCGAACGTGCCGCGTCCTTGGGGATGGCAGCGCTGGTGGAAGTGCACTCGCGTTTGGAAGTTTGCCGAGCGTTAGATGCCGGCGCCCAAGCCATCGGTGTGAACGCTCGCGACCTTCGCACCTACGAGGTCGATCGGGCGAATTTCGCACAGGTGGTGGACATGGTACCCGCTGACGTGGTGGCGGTGGCTGAGTCGGGCGTGCGCGGCCCGCACGATGTTTTCGCCTATGCCCAAGCTGGTGCTGACGCCGTGCTGGTGGGGGAGGCGTTGGTAACTAGTGACAACCCGCGCCAACTGGTGGCAGACATGGTTTCGGCTGGTTCCCACCCGGCCCTGCAGGTGGATCGCAAAGCCCGGGTACAACGCCACGTACTGGAAGACCAACTGCATCACTATTATCAACGCTAGTGTTGTGGCGCGGACATTGTCGGACGGAAGCTAAGTTTGCACTAAGGTAGGTTTCGGATTTATAAGCCGGCTTTTGTCGCTACCCATGAGGAAAATGAATGCTAACTGAACTTGCCGCGCTAACGGACGCCTCCTTCCTCGCCGCTTCTATTCCCTCACCCCCGCAAGGCGTTTGGTATTTGGGGCCGGTGCCGCTGCGGGCTTACGGGATCCTCATGGCCACCGCCATGATCGTGGCCATCTTGATCACCCAGCGCCGGTATGCGGACCGTGGTGGCAACCGGGAACTGGTATTCGACGTAGCGATGGTGGCGATCCCGTGCGGCATCGTCGGGGCGCGCCTGTATCACGTGATTACCTCACCGAAAGCGTATTTCGGGCCGGACGGCAGTTTGCTGGAAATCCTCATGATTTGGCACGGCGGTTTAGCTATCTGGGGCGGTATCGCGGGTGGTTGCCTGGGTGGCTGGTTCATGTTGCGCGCCCGGGGGCAGCGGGTGGGCCCATTCGTGGATGCCCTCGCCCCGTCCCTGCTGGTGGCCCAAGCTATCGGGCGTTTGGGGAACTGGTTCAACCAGGAACTCTTCGGCGGTCCCACTACTTTGCCGTGGGGGCTTCAGATCAGTCCGGAGCATTTGCCCGCCGGTTACGCTCCGGGCACCTTGTTCCACCCGACTTTCCTATACGAACTGCTTTGGAACCTAGCTGGTGCGGCGCTTATCATCGTATTAGATCGAAAGCGACGTTTTCACGGCGGCCAACTGATGTGGCTCTACATCATGGTTTACACCACCGGCCGTATCTGGATTGAGAATGTGCGCATCGACACCGCCACCATGGTGGGCGGCTTGCGCATTAACGTGTGGATCATGGCCGTAACCTTCGTGGTGGCAGCGATTGGTTTCTACTTCGCGGGTAAACGCGGAGCCTCCACTCGGGTCTCACCCGATGAACAAGCGCGGGTCGCATCTGACGAACAAGAAGGAAAGAACGTAGAGTAAGGGTATGCGTAGAGCAAAAATCGTCTGCACCATCGGGCCGGCGACAGATAGTCCCGATAAGATTCAAGCGTTAGTTGACGCTGGCATGGACGTGGCGCGGATCAACCGCTCGCACGGCACCGTGGAGGCCCACGAGGAAGTTATCCGCCTAGTGCGCAAAGCCTCTCGCACCTCCGGGCGTGCGATCGCGATCCTAGTTGACCTGCAGGGCCCCAAGATCCGTTTGGAGAAGTTCGAAAACGGCCCCCATTTCTTGGACGTGGGCGATGAGTTCACCATCACCACCCGCGACGTTCCCGGCACTAAAGAACTGGTGGGCACCACCTTCAAGGGCCTGCCCAGTGACTGCCGCCCCGGTGATCGCCTGCTGATTGACGATGGTAACGTCGCGGTACGGGTGATCGCGGTTGACGACACCGACGTGAAGACCCGGGTGGAAGTACCGGGCATGGTTTCAAACAACAAGGGCATTAACCTGCCGGGCGTGGCAGTTTCGGTGCCGGCTTTGTCGGAAAAAGACAAAGAGGACCTGCGCTGGGCGTTGAATATTGGCGCAGATTTCATTGCTTTGTCCTTCGTGCGGGATGCGAAAGACATCAAGGACGTCCACGAGATTATGGACGAGGTCGGGGTGCGCCGTCCCGTAATCGCCAAAATTGAGAAACCGCAGGCGGTTGATAACCTGCTGGAAATCGTGGAAGCGTTCGACGGCATCATGGTGGCGCGCGGCGACCTGGGCGTAGAGATGCCCTTGGAGACGGTGCCGCTGGTGCAAAAGCGAGCGATCGAGTTGGCACGTCGCCAATCGAAGCCGGTGATCGTGGCCACCCAGGTGATGGATTCGATGATGAAGAATCCGCGCCCCACCCGTGCGGAGGCTTCCGACTGTGCGAACGCGATCTTGGATGGCGCGGACGCGGTTATGCTGTCGGGTGAGACCTCGGTGGGTGCCTACCCGATTGAAGCGGTGCGCACCATGGCGCGCATTGTGGAGAACGTGGAGGAAAACGGAGGCGAGCGTATCGCTCCGCTGGGGGCCTACAATATTGGCCGCTCTTCGGTGATCACGCAGGCTGCTGCCACCATGGGGGAGCGCTTGGACGTGAAGTTCCTGGTGACCTTCACCCAGTCTGGTTCCACCGCGCGGCAGATGTCGCGCCTACGTAGCCCGATCCCGCTGCTGGCGTTCACCCCGCTGGAAACCACCCGCAACCAGTTGGCCCTGTCTTGGGGCGTGCAGACTTACCGGGTCCCGGAAGTGAAGCACACTGACGACATGGTGTGGCAGGTGGACCAGGTTTGCCGCTTGTCGCAGTTGGCCCAAGAAGGCGATGACTTGGTGATCGTTGCCGGTATGCCTCCGGGGACGCCAGGGTCGACGAACTCCATTCGCGTTCACACTATTGGTGATGATGTGGACTACATCATTGGGGGCTCCGGCCAAGCCTAAGGTAGGTAGTGAACTTTGTGGGACGCCACCGCAATTCCCGTGGGGGAGAGCGGTGGCGTTTTGCTTGACTTTGCGGTACCGCCTGGGGTCTGGTATATTTAAATCTTCGTGCCAAACGGGGTGCGCTCGGAGCCACTGGCTCCACCACTTCGCGATGAGTGCTTTGCTTGGCATTAGAGCCAGGCTTAGAGCTGTGACACATTCGCGACAGTCCAGCGCACGACCATTTTGCAGCAACGGTGAACTACCCACCACGAAGGTGGAACGGATCGTCCCTCCCGCTGCTGACAAACCCGGGCAAAACCTCACCTGCACGCACCGTGAGTGTGGCTAGTGGTGAGCGATGCCGCGCAGCTTCAGGGCACGGGGGCTGCTAGATGACACATCGGATGTTTACCTACGCAAAAAACGCGTACAGCACCGATGGGTTGGATGAAGAAGAAGGAAGAAGGAGAAGAATACTTATGCGAATCTTTAGCATCTACGACACTCAGACCAGCCGACAGGCCCGCAACCTACTGGAAGTGAACCTGTCTGACGCGGTACGCCCTTGGTTCAAGGACGTGGACTGCCCGCGCGTGAAGGACGCCATTGACGCCCTGGCCAATCCGGTGGAGCGCTCCGCCGCGGCCCGCTACTTGGGTCTGGAGTTGGAACGGCTTGCCTGAGAGCAGCTAAGCTCTAGAATGGTCTCTTGACCGGGATGGCTCGGCTTATACAACACCTACGG
>JAEWEQ010000033.1 GCA_023389315.1 Actinomycetes bacterium
TTCTCCATCGATTCCAAGTAGATGTGGATTAGATTCTTGGGTTTTTCAGGAAAGTGCAGTACCTGCGCGGTGGGTTCCACGTAGTTGTCTTCAATGAAGGTGGAGCGCACGAAGTAGGCGCGCAGCACTCCCGCCAGCGGCAGCGCGGTGAAGGAAAACGCGATGGTTCCAACCAGTAGCAGGCTCATGGCGGCGGTCACTAGGCGACGCAGCCAGCGGCGCGGCAGGGTGGGTAGTCCCAGGAAACGTGCGGGTACTTCGCCGCGGCGTTTACGCATGCCGGTGACGAGGACGGGCACCAGCGCCGCCCCGAGGGTGGTCGCTACCAGCGGGAGGAGTACGTGCACCGCCACGTCAACGGTTTGTTCCGGAGTGGTACCGGGGTTGCCACCGAGGATGAAGAACAGCAGTTGGTCAGCTTGTACGCCCGCGAAGGTGCCCGCCACCCAGCGCGAGAGGAAGAACGCCAGCCCCGAGAGGAAGCCGATTGCCGCGTAGATCAGGGTCGCGAGGACGGGGCGCCAAGTACTTTGCCGATCCTGCCCTTGGGCGCGGTACCCCCGGTCAGCGCCGATACCGATGCCGAGCGCACTGACCAGAGCGCATACCAGAGTAATTATGGAGTATTTGTAGATGAAAACTGGGTCGAGGGGGATTTGGTCGGGCAACGCCGCTGGGCGTAGCACCCCGATACCGACGATCGCTAGGCAGTTGGCGAATACCCCGTGGAGGGCCCCGTAGATCAGCGATTTTGCGCTCTTTTGCGCGAGAGCCCACCCCATCGCGACCACCAGCATCAGGGTGACCTGTAGGGCCGCGAGGTGAACGGCGAGCTCTCTGAGCATGGAAGAAAACTCCTGGGTGGAAAGGCGTTGAAACTATAACCCCGAAAAAGCGCGACTAAATCGGCATTTCAAGAGGGGAAAACATTGTTAAAAGGTACGCCTCACAGCTGGTGGGCGTCAAGAAAATGACTTGGAAACTAGCGGGATTGCAGTGCGTTTCACAACTTCTACCCCCTGCGCCCGCTGTGTTCGCTTCCCACCCGCTGTGTTGGCTGCCCGCCCGCTGTGTTGGCTGCCCACCCGCTGTGTTGGCTGCGCCCGCTGTGTTGGCTACCCACCCACCTCAGGCACGTCAACGCCGCACGAACCGCCCGCGCGAAGTCGCAAACTCCACCGATGACGTGCCGTAGAGTGCCGGCATGATTGACGCGATGGTTAGGAATCGCTTGGGGAAGCGCGCAAGCAACCGCGCGGACCCACCGGCCCGCACGAGCCGTCCTCGCGGTTAGTCCTTCACCAGCTCCATCAAGTGGCTCAACACGCGCGCCCCGTCGGCGCGCAGCCCATCGTGTTGGAACTCGTTGGTAATCCACGGGCGCACATGCGCCAACTCAGCGGTCGCCAGCGACAGGTCCATTGGTACGAACATGTCTTCGGCGTACACTGCGGCCGCGGCGGGCACTTCGTTGGCGGCCAGAACGTCCTCGTCATACAAACTCGGCCAGGTCTTATCCTTCGCCAGCGCGGTTGCCAACTCCGCCAAGGGAACCAGCGCCGGGTCTTGTTCGAACAACCACGGGTAGATGTGCTCCCCGGTGAGGTACACGTCGGTGTCGGTGTCCGCCAGCTGCTCCCAGGCGGCGAATTGCACCGGCACGTCGTCGCCGACCTTTTGCAGCAAACGCTGCGCCGCCCAGTTCGTGGCCCTCCCCTTCAACGAGGACGTAGCGCCCGCGTAAATGGTTTCGTGCAGCAGCCCGTACATGGGTGAATCCCCCATGGACACTTGGCGCCACACCATATCCAAGAACTGCGTGTTCAACCGGGTTTCCCCGCCCACGAACGTGAACGGGCCTTCGAAGAAGTAGTGCAGTTGGTCAAACCCGGTGGTGGTGCCCAGCATGATCCCCAGCATCCGCAGGCGCTCGGGGGTGAGGCGCTCCCCGGTGGGCAGCGTCTCCTCGTGCGTGGCCAGGTGTTTTAGCACCGTGCGCAGCGTGTCCTGGTCCTCGGGGTAGCGCTCAAAATACGCGCGGTTGCGGGCCGCGGTGAGCCGGTAGGTGCGCAGGTAAATGTCTTCAATATCGACCAGGCCGGGCAGCCCGCCGGTGAAGTACGCTTCCGATAGGCCTTCGGGGTGGCGCGACAGGTAGGTGGTGGTGATGAAACCACCGTAGGACTGCCCTAAGCACGCCCACGGTTTGGAGGCGTTGATGGCGTGGCGCAGCAGTTCCGCGTCCTCCACCATGGAGTCGGCGCGGAAGTTACGCACGTACTTAACGGCGTCTTTGGTGGTGTCGAATTCGGACAGGGTGAGGGCGTCCAGTCGGGTGGATTGCCCGGTGCCGCGCTCGTCCATGAGGATCACGCGGTGGGTTTTCAGCGCCTCACCGATCCACCCGGAGCGGAAGTCTCCCGGCCTGGGGGCCCTACCGCCGGGGCCACCTTGCATGAAAATCATGGCGGGCTGGTCACAGCAGGGCCCTTCGTTGCGAGATTTGGAGATTTCACGCGCAAACACGGTGATGGTGGGCCCGTCCGGGTCACTGTGGTCCAGGGGCACTTCCAGCCGATGTTCGGTGACGTACACCCCGTGTTGGCGGTATTGGTTTTGCAGGTGGAAGCGGTCATCTTCCAGCCGTTGCGCGAAGGAGGTGGCGTCTACCGAGTCATCAATCATGGTTGGCTTTCAACGTGTCGTTTCCGTGGGGTGGTTTATTTTCATGGGCGAGGACGGTCACTGGCCTTGGCGGCGCAGTGCTTTCCTTAAAATAGGCTACCTTGCGTGGGGGTTTGCCGAGCCGCTTGCGGGGCGGAACTTTGCGGGTTTTCGCGGGTTGCGGCAGCCGGGGGCTGAGTGGATTCGGCGGTTGGATTGCTCGCCGGGGGCTGCTGGGTTCCGGCGTTCGCAGGGACTCCCGGGGGCTGGTGGGTTCCGGCGTTCGCAGGGACTCCCGGGGCACGACGCTCCTCGCCGGTCGCGGTGCCGGCCGGGGGCTGCTGGATCCCGCCGCTCGCGGTGCCGGCCGGGGCGGGCGTGTTCGCTGGCTCCACGCTGGCCAGCACGCCGGCAAACCCGGGCCCAAATTCGGGCTTAGTGCCATCGCGGTAGGCGGTGGCGCAGTTGCGGGCCCGCACGTCGGCCGCTTCGTTAAGGTCGTGCCCGGCGTGTCCGCGCACCCATTCGAACCGCACCGAACGTCCTCGTAATTCGGTATCGATGGCGCGGATCAGGTCGGCATTGGCCACCGGTTTTTTCGACGCGGTGCGCCACCCGTTGCGTTTCCACCCGTGGATCCACTTGGTCATGGAGTTGATAACGTACTGGGAATCGCAGTAAATCAGCAGGTCTTCGCCGGTGTGTGCGGTGGCGCGGAGCAGGGCGAGGACGGCGGAGAGCTCCCCAATGTTATTGGTACCCATGGGGGCTCCCCCAGCTTGCCAAGTGTGGTCATCGACGTACCACGCCCACCCCATGGGACCGGGGTTTTCCAAGGAGGAGCCGTCGGCGGCGGCGATAATGGTCATCAGCTCTCACACTCCAACTTTGTCAGCACAAATGCGGCGGTGCGGGCGTAGTCCTCCCACGCTCTGGTGCGGCCACTGCCGCCCGCATGCCCGGCTACCAACTCCAAGCGACACAGCACCGGGTTGTCAGCCCCCACGCGCGTGCGGGCGCGCAAACGCTGCATCCACTTCAAAGGTTCAACGAAGCTCACGCGGATGTCGTTCAGGGACGTCAGCGCCAAGATCGCCGGGTAAGCCACGTCCTCGCGCACATTGTCATAGGGCGAGTAGGAGCGCATCACTTCGAAAATCTCGCGCGATTCAATCGGGTTCCCCCACTCTTCCCACTCCCCCACGGTCAGCGGTTTGGTGGGGTCAAGGATGGTGTTGAGGGCATCGACGAATGGCACTTTCGCGACGATAACGCGGAAAGCTTCGGGCGCTAGGTTCGCCACCGCCCCCATCAGCAGCCCGCCGGCGGAACCACCCTCGGCGGCGAGGCGACCGGGCTGCACCCAGCCGCTGTCTTGCATCCATTCGGCGACCGCCACGAAGTCAGTGAAAGTGTTCGGCTTGGCCGCAAATTTGCCGTTTTCATACCAGGCGCGCCCCATTTCGCCGCCCCCACGGATATGCGCCATGGCGTAAACCACGCCGCGTTGGAGCAGGCTCAAGCGTGGGCGCGAGAACCACGGGTCGGTGCTGGCCTCGTAGGAGCCATACCCGTAGAGCCAGCCCGGGTGGGTGCCGTCCGGGGTGGTGCCTTTGCGCATCACCATGGACACCGGGATTTTTGTGCCGTCGCTGGCTTCGACCCATTCGCGGCGCACCTCGTATTCGTCGGGGTTGAAGCCGTCCACTTCGGTGGCTTTAACGACCTGCGCGGTGTCGGTTTCCACCAGCCAATCCGCCCACACCGGCGGCAGGGCGAAAGACTCCACGATGAAACGCACCCGGTCGGTATCCCACTGCGGGTTGGAGCCCGGTTCGATCACGCGCACCGCGAGCGGCCACTGCACGTCGGAAGAGTGAGAGTAGATGGCACCGAGTTCCTCGTGCGTCACAGGTGCCTCGCTGGCCGGCTCATGGCGGCGTAGGATCCGCAGCGCGGTTTGCCCGTCGCTGCGCATAGTTAGAGCCACGAAGTCGCGGAAAGCGTCGCACTTCAGGAGGCGCTCGCCTTCCGCCGGTACCAGGACGTCCACCCAGGTCTCTGCCGGGGCCAGTTCGTCGAGGGCGGGTGCGGCCAGGTCGGGTGCGGCCAGATCGGGTGCAGCGGGAGCCTGTCCGACCTGCGGCACGTCATCGCCGCCGCCCACCGCAAGCACGTCATCGCCGCCGCCCGTCTCAGGCACGTCACCAACGGCAGCGACGCCGGGAACCACCGCCCCGTCCTCGCCAATATCGGGCGACTGCCAAGTCTGCGCGGCGGGCAGCTGCGCAACCGCCAACGACTCGTCCTCACGCAGGCGGTTGTGCACGATCGCCAAGTGATCGCCCGCGACCTCCACCTGGTAGCGCACCCCGTGTTCGGGGGCGGTCACCAGACGCGGGGCCGACACCCCGTCGGCGGGTGCGATCCAGCATTTGCTGGTCAGGGCCGATCCGGAGGTAATGACAACCCACTTGCCGTCGCGCGACAGCTCCACCATCACGTTGAATAGCGCGTCAGGTTCACGCAGCACCAAGCGGTCGGTGGCGGGGTCGGCGCCGATTCGGTGGACCCAGATTTCGCATTGGCGCCACGCGTCATCGTTGCGCGCGTACCACACGTACTCGTCGGTGAGGGCGATGCCGTACGCGACGGCCCGCACGCCCTCGTCAATGATTTCACCGCTTTGTAGGTCGCGGATTTTCAGGTCGAAGGTTTCCGCGCCGGTGACGTCCTCGCTGAACGCCGCCAGGTTCCCACTGGGGCTGATGGCGTAGTTCTCCATGTTGTAGAACTCCTGGCCTCGAGCGCGCTGGACTTCGTCGAGGATGGTTTCTTCCCCCTCGGGGCGCGTGTGGGCGTCCAGTTGCGGCAGGGTTTCGCTGCGCAACCGGTGGTGGGTGTAGTAGTCCGACCCTTCCTGAATGCGCGAGTAGTACCAGTATTCGCCGCGCCGCACCGGGGCGGTGACGTCGGTGAGCTGGGTGTGCTGGCGGATTTCTTCGACGATGGTGTCTTGCAGTTTTTGGGTGGGAGCCAAGAGTTTTTCTGCCCACCGGTTTTCCGCTTCCACGAGGACGTTCACTGCAGCCACGTCATCGGCGCGCTCGGTAGCTGCCTGATCTTCCACGGGCACGTCATCGGCGCGCTCGGGATTTGCCTGACCTTCCAGGGGCACGTCAATCCAGCGCCACGGGTCGGAGTCGCTGTATCCGTGGAACTGGCGTTGGAAGTCTCGCGGCTCCGCGATCGGCCCGATGGGGCTGTCTTCGATGGCGGGGTGGGTCTTGGGTGTTTCACTCATGCGCACGATCCTATAACGCGGCAGGCGCGGCGAGTCGCCCCCACCCCGGCGGGCGCTGACCGCACAGGTATCCACCCACCCGCACAGGCACGTCAACGCCGCACGAAACGCCCTCACCAACCTCCAAACTCACGCGATGACGTGCCGCAGGTACCAAGCTCAACCCCAGGTGTGGTGCATTCGCTATGGGAGGCGTTCGCGCTGGGGTGCTCGGCTCCGTAGACTTGAGCGAGAACTGACATTTAAGGGGAACCATGAGTAACTACCGCAGCAACGACCACTACCCGAACTCCTCCGGTGGTGGGTACGACAACCGCGGAGAGCGCGGGCGAGAAGGCGGTAGCCACCAGAGCGGCCGCGGCGGTGGGTACCGCGGTGAACAGGGTGGTCGCGGCGGGTACCGAGTCGGCAGCTATCAAGGCAACCGAGGTGGTGGGCAACGTGGCGGGTACCAGGGCAACCGCGACGGGCACCAAGGGGGCCACCAGGGCAACCGCGGCGGCTACCAAAAGCGCGACCAAAGAGACGGCGGCTATCGCCGTAACAACTACCAAGGCGGGTACCAAAACCACCGCGACCGGCAGGACGATCGCCGCGAACCGCGCGAGTTCACGCGTCGCACCGGCACCGACCGGGACCTGATCGAACGGCTGCATGATCTCGACGGACGCAACTACGGGGCCTACAAGTCGGTGATCGGCGACTACGATTACGGCGATTTCAAGCTCCACGTGGACCGCATCCAGTCTGACCCGTACGCCCCGCCGTCGCAACTGCGAGCCACCGCCAGCCCTGAAACCATGGGCATCCCCGCGGACCTGCTGGAAACCGCGGACCAGCGTCTGGCGGTCGCCGACTTCCTGGCCCGCGAGTTCGCAATCCACTCCAAACCCACCGAAGAGATCCGCATTGCCCGCAGCGGCCAGGAGATTTTGCAACGCTCCTACGCGACCGTCTCCCCCACCCACGTGGAGCTGCGCTTCCAATGCCAGTTCCCCGCTCGCGGCCGCACCATTTTGGGCCACGCGATGGCCCGCTTGGCGGATGTGGACATCCCTTACGCGGTGATCGATACTTTCGATTTCGTGTCCGAAGACTCCGCCGACCACCTCGCGCAGCTGCGCCGCCACGTGGAAACCTACGTCGATTACTTGGCGTTGCAGGGCGAACTGCAATCGCGCGGGTGGATTGGTTTCGTGGCGGACGGGTCCGTCCTCGCGCGTCGCTCCGGCATTTCTGACCTACCCCTTACCGACGCCACCGCTTTCACTTCCCCAGATTCTTTGCGTGAAACCGTGTCCTTACCGCACGCCGGCGAGGTCACCGGGATGGCGCTGCGCCCGGGCGTGACGGTGATCGTCGGTGGTGGTTACCACGGAAAATCCACCCTCCTTAATGCTTTGCAGCGCGGGGTTTACGCCCATGTTCCCGAGGACGGTCGCGAACTGGTGGCACTGGTCCCGGACGCCATGAAGGTGCGAGCAGCGGACGGGCGGTGCGTGACCGGCGTTGACGTGTCGGCGTTCATCAACGGCCTGCCCGGTGGGGGTTCGACCACGCAGTTCTCCACCGAGAACGCCTCCGGTTCCACCTCCCAAGCCGCTTCCATCGTCGAAGCCCTCGAGGTCGGGGTCCCGGTGGTGCTGATCGATGAGGACACTTCCGCCACCAACTTGATGATCCGCGATGAGCGCATGCGCGCCCTGGTGGTGGCTGATAAGGAACCTATCACTCCGTTCGTGGACCGCATCGCCGGCCTGGCCGCGTCCGGCGTCTCCACCGTCCTGGTGATGGGCGGGTCCGGTGACTACCTGGATGTGGCGGACTTGGTGCTGATGATGGATAACTACGAGTGCGTGGACGTCACGGAGCAGGCCCGCCAGGTGGTGGCTGATCGTCCTCGCCATCGCAGTGACGAGGACGTATTTCCACCGGTTCGCCCCCGCTACCCGCTGCCAGGTAAGACCCACGGGGGGCGGGCGAAGACGAAGTCGCGCGGCTTGGATCAGATTTCCCTGGACCGCCAAGACATCGACGTGTCCGACGTGGAGCAGATCGTCGATGCCGGCCAAACGGAGGCGATCGCCTGGTCGATCCGCACCCTGTTGGACCGCACGCACGCGAATAGTTTCGATGGTTCCATTAGTTTGGCTGACGCCCTGGCGCGGTTGGACCGGGTAATGGATGATCACGGTTTGGACGGGCTCGGTTCGGGCGACAAGCCAGCGTTTTTGGTGCGTCCGCGCCGCGTTGACGTGGCGGCCGCGTTGAACCGTTTCCGTTCGCTGCGCGTCGCCACGGAGCCGACTTCCACGGGCGAGGACGGTGCGGCTGAGTCGCCTTGGTCAGCGCAGTTGGCGCACCCGCGGGTGGCGCGTTTGCGTGCCGCGGTGGCGGAGTTGGGTTTTGCTTCGGAGTTGGATTATTTGGATTCCGAGGACGGTCCGGCCCTGTTCGCGGTGTCAGCGCAGGGGCAGCGTCACTACGTTGCGGCCTTGGCGGATGCGGGTGAGTGCGCGCAGATTGACGCGTTGATCGGTGAAGATGACGTGGATGCGGGGGATCATCCGCTTGGCGATGGTGGGTTCTTGAAGCACTGGGTGGAGTTGCAGATCCAGAACGAAGGGTAGTTCGCGCCGCCAACCGCAGGCCCCGCTCACCGCAGGCTCCCCCGCAAACTGCGGGACCGTCCTCGCGAATCTGGGACCTACCCGGCCACCTGCGGGCGCGGTTTTCCCTGCCCACTGCTTCGCCCAACCCAGGCGATAACCAGGTAAACGGCCAGCGCGATCACTGCGATCCCGGCGGCCACCAGCATCATGTTGCGATACCCCAGCGGGTCCACCAGGGTGCCGAGCAGACCCGGGGCGACGCCGGTGCCGAAGTCGACCAGCAGGAAGTAGCTCGCCACTGCCAGGCCCGCGCGTTTGGCTCCCACTTTCGCCACCGCAATGGCCTGCCCCGCTGACAGCACGGTCCCGTATCCCAAGCCCAGCAGGGCGGCGCCGACCAGCAAGGTCAGCGGCGAGCGCGCTTGGGAGGTGGCGACCATGCCCACGATGAGCGCAATGATCAGGGGAATCACGACGACGTGGTCACCCCACCGGTCTTGTGCCATGCCGGCCAGGGGGCGGGAGAAGAAAATCACCACCGCGTAGACCACGAAGTACCAGGCTGCTGCTTCGGTGAGTCCGGTTTCTTTCGCGAACCCGTCGATGAACGTCAGGACCGTGCCGAAAGTGAAGGCACAAAGAGCCACCACGGCGGCGATGGGGAAGGCTCGTTTGTCAACGAATCCGCCCAAGTTAACCGGGTGCGGGCGCAGGGTGAAACCCTTCCTGCGTAGGTGTTTGGGGGCGCGCGAGTGGGCGTGGGTGGTGTGGCGCCCGAGTGCTTTGTCGGCGTCGGGGCGGGCGAAAAGCGCGGCCACCAGCGATCCGACGGCGACCGTGGTGGCGAGGGCGAACACCCCGGTTTGCCCGGCGCTGGAGCGTTGCAGGGCGATCCCCAGGAAGGGGGCCAGGCCGGTGGCGATCGACATGCCGGTGGTGAACCACCCTGACCCTTCGGCGCGCCTGCTGGCGGGCACGGTCGCCATGACGGTACCACCCACCGCGGTTTGGGACAGGCCAAAGCCGATGCCGTGCAAGGTGCGGATTATCAGCGTCCAGGTGAAAGTGGTGGCGGTGAAGTAAGAGGCGATGGCGGCGGCGTGCAAGATGAGGGAGGCGATCATCACCGCACGGTAGCCTTTGAGTTCGATCAGGCGTCCGGCCACGAAGCGGGAGATCATGGCGCCGAGGACGAACGCGGAGTTCACGACCCCGGCTTGGGTGTTGGAGGCGGCGAAGGCGTGGATGGAGTAGGTCGCCATGGTGGCCATGAGGGAGAAGAAAGCCATCGACAGGCCGAAGTTCGCCAGGGTCAGCAGGGTGAAGGGCGCGGTCCATAGCGGCACCTTGGCGGATTTTTCTGCCATAGCCCCTCCCCTGCGGTGTTCGCTGCTAGTACCTCTTCAGCGTATATGAACTGGCCCGCTGCCGGTCATTTGCGTCCGTCACACTCCCCGCCCGCCAACCCACCGCCCACCCAACTTCACAGGCACGTCAACGCCGCACGAACCGTCCTCGCGACCCCCTAAACTCACGCGATGACGTGCCTTAGGGGCGGGCCCGTAACAGGCGGCGAAGCCCGTAGCCGGCGAGCGTGCCGGCCCCAACTCCCACGAGGTTCGCGTAAATGTCGGCCCGGTCGTACCCGCGCCCGGGGATGTGCCGCTGCAGGTGTTCGCCACCCAGCGCGTGGGCGCTTTGTAAAGCGGGCGCGCTCCACCACCAACCGCGCGGCAGCGTCGCCACCGCGGTGGCAGTGGCGGCGGCGAAAATCGACGCGTGCACCACTTTGTCGGTGTTACGCGGCACCCGGTTGACCACCACGCGCGCCACTGATTTAGCTTCCTTTACGGCGTCGCCCGCCACTTGCGCCAGTTTTTGCGCCGAGGACGGTCCCCCAGTCTCCGTTTCCTCGCCGTTGCTTTCGGCTGCGTTCGCCGGCTCTGGTGTTGCGTTGGCAGTGGAATCAGCGTGTGGCTGCGTAGCTTGCGGTTCTTCGCCCTGACAGGTTTGCCACGAGGATCCACCCACCCCGGTGGGGTCGGGCAGGTACAGCAACGTCACTTGCGCCGCGAGCGTCGCGGCACTCGCTAAAGCAAGCCAGGCTCGGGTCTTCATTTCACTACCTTTTCGTTTTCTTTCCACAGGCACGTCACCCCTAAGGTAGCGTGCTTTTCACTTCGCCCGGGCAGGAGCTCTCGAGAACCGCAGATCAGCGGGCGCGCCGAGCTACCAGCACGGTGGTCACTGCGAGGCGTTCTTCCTCCACCGCCCTACTCTCGGGCACGTCATCGCCGCCACGGGACACCGGCACGTCATCGCCGCGCTCACGCAACGAGGGCGAGCGCCCATTGTCACGGCACCGCCCCGCGTGCTCAACGTCCTCAGAAACCGTGATTTCGAACCCGTGCTCACCTAGCCACGTCTCCAAAGCGGCCCGGTCCCACAGCGCGTCGGCATACGGCGGCCCGCCCACTTTCCGTCCCGCCTGCAGGCGCGAGTGTCCGACCAGAACCAGCCACCCGCCCTCGCACGTCCACGGCGCGACACGCTCCAACGCTGCCAAGATCCCGTCATGCCGCTCATGGAAGAACGACACCAGCACCACGTCAGCGTTGAATGGCGGCGTCCAGTCGTACACGTCGGCGCGCACCCATTCGATGGAAGCGTCTGGTGCAGTGTTTGGTGCCGGAGTTCGCGTGTGAGCCGCGACCGCAGCTTCCGCTCCTTCCACGGCGAGAACGTAGTACCCGCGGCGGGCAAGTTCGCGCGCGTGCCGCCCGGTCCCAGCTCCCACGTCGATGGCGCTAGGCCGGTGGCGAGTGAGGATTCGGACCTGGTCTAGTGCTTCGACTACCAGTGGGTGGGGTTCGGCGGGGAAGAGTTCCTTACCGGTTTCGTTAGCTTCCCGGTAGCGGTTTTCCCAGAGTGGAAGTGCCTTGTCCATTTTCACCCGCGCGGGTCGCTACCGGGATCTTTGCTAGCGGCTACTTGGTAGTGGCGGATCACGGAGTTCGCGGCTTTCCCGCGCGCCGCGCTGTCTTCGCCCTCGGGGTGGGAGCGGTGGAAGTGTGCGCTTTGGCGCCAGGATTCGTAGGCGTCCTCGTCGCGCCATCGGGTGATCACCAGCCAGCGGTCATCCGCCGGGTCGGTGGGGCGACATAGCTCGAAGCCTTCGAAGCCATCGGCTCCAGGGAGGCGCTGGGAGTTGGCGGCGAATTTGGCGGCGACTTCTTCGGCGCGCTCGGCAGGGACGGTGAGTTCGTTAGTCACGATGATGCTCATGGCGGCAGTTTAGCGCGCCGGTATCTATGCCGCAGGTTTAGGGCCGTTTGCTGCAGCGGCGGTGCCCCGATGCGCCAGGGCACCGCCGCTTTCGTTGCCATCGAAGCTGAGGGAACCGCGATCGTTTCCGTTGACGTGGTTAAGGGCATGAAGTTGCGTGCCCCGCGGATCGAAACTGATTCTGAGTGGTGTTTCATTGGCCTGGGTAACCCGGTCCAGGAGTCCATTAAGAACGGTTACGAGGACATGTTCGACTTCCTCACTGACCGTGGGTTTTCGCGCGAGGACGCCTACGTGGTGATGAGTGCGCTGGCGCATTCTGAGTTGGGCGGCCCCACCGGAAGCGATGACCCTGATCCGCTGCACCCGTTCACTGCGATCGGCGCGGTGACGGTTCACCGCCTACCGAAGTCGGTTCTTTCGTAGTTTCCCACAACGCGCGTCACCAGCGGCGAGGACGTGTCTGACGTTGGTATTCACGTTGCCTCCCCCGGTGGTGCGCTGGTGCAGTAGAAAAGTGGTGCGTTAGTGCAGGCGCAAAGTGGTGCCTTTGTCCAGCACCACAGTGGTGCGTCCTCCGGCGCTGGACCTGACGCGCCCCACCCGCCACAAAAAGAATTTGGGGGGAACAGCCTTAGCTGTTCCCCCCAAACTGTTACGTGGTGTTAGAGCATGCAGGATACGCACGAATCCACTTGCGTTCCTTCCAGCGCCATCTGGCGGATCCGCATGTAGTACATGGTCTTGATGCCCTTGCGCCAGGCGTAAATGTAGGACTTGTTCAGGTCACGGGTGGAGACCGTGTCGGGGTAGAACAGGGTCAGCGACAGGCCTTGGTCCACGTGCTGGGTGGCCACCGCGTAGGTGTCGATAATGGCCTTGGGTCCCAGTTCGTAGGCGTCCTGGTAGTACTCCAAGTTGTCGTTGGTCATGTACGGGGCGGGGTAGTAGACGCGCCCGATCTTGCCTTCCTTGCGGATCTCGATCTTCGACACGATGGGGTGGATCGAGGACGTGGAGTTGTTGATGTAAGAGATCGAACCGGTGGGCGGCACGGCCTGTAGGTTCTGGTGGTACATCCCGTACTCGCGCACGTTGGCAGCCAGTTCCCGCCAATCATCGGGGGTGGGCAGTTCGATCGAGGACGCGTCGATCAGTTCACGCACCCGTTCGGTCTTGGGGGTCCAGTCCCCTTCAATGTACTTCTTGAAGTATTCGCCACTGTAGTACTGGGAGTCTTCGAACCCTTGGAAGCTTTCGCCGCGTTCGCGGGCGATCAGGTTGGAAGCGCGGATCACCTGGTAGGTGATCGCGTAGAAGTACATGTTGGTGAAGTCCAGGCCCTCTTCGGAGCCGTAGAAAATGCGTTCGCGCGCCAAGTACCCGTGCAGGTTCATCTGCCCCAAACCGATGGCGTGGCTCATGCGGTTGCCGCGTTCAATGGAGGGCGCGGCCTTAATGTTGGACAGGTCGGACACGGCGGTTAGGCCGCGGATCGCGGTTTCCACGGTGGCCGCGAAGTCGGGCGAGTCCATGGTTTTGGCGATGTTCAGTGACCCCAGGTTGCAGGAGATGTCTTTGCCGATGTGGGCGAAGGATAGGTCTTCGTTGTAGGTGGAAGCTTCCGATACCTGCAGGATTTCCGAGCACAGGTTCGACATGGTGATGCGCCCCTTAATGGGGTTAGCGCGGTTCACGGTGTCTTCGAACACGATGTACGGGTAGCCGGATTCGAATTGGATCTCTGCCAGGGTTTGGAAGAACCGACGGGCGTTGATCTTCTTCTTGCGGATGCGACCGTCCTCGACCATCTCCCGGTATTTCTCGGTCACAGAAATCTCGGTGAACGGCACCCCGTAGACGCGCTCCACGTCGTAGGGGGAGAACAGGTACATGTCTTCGTTCTGTTTAGCCAGTTCGAAGGTGATGTCGGGGATGACCACGCCCAGGGACAGCGATTTGATGCGGATCTTTTCGTCCGCGTTCTCACGCTTGGTGTCCAAGAAGCTCATGATGTCGGGGTGGTGGGCGTGCAGGTAGACCGCGCCGGCCCCTTGGCGCGCGCCCAGCTGGTTGGCGTAAGAGAAGGAGTCTTCCAGTAGTTTCATCACGGGGATTACGCCGGAGGACTGGTTCTCGATCTTCTTAATGGGGGCGCCGGCCTCGCGCAGGTTCGTCAGCGACAGTGCCACGCCGCCGCCGCGTTTGGACAGCTGCAGGGCGGAGTTGATACCGCGGGCGATGGACTCCATGTTGTCTTCCACCCGCAGCAGGAAGCAGGATACCAGTTCCCCGCGGGCGCGTTTACCGGCGTTGAGGAAGGTGGGGGTGGCGGGTTGGAAACGCCCGGCCATGATTTCGTCCACGATGTGCTCGGCCAGGTCTTTGTCGCCGCGCGCCAGGTACAGCGCCACCATGGAGACGCGGTCTTCGAAGCGCTCCAAGTAGCGTTTACCGTCGAAGGTTTTCAGCGTGTAAGAGGTGTAGTACTTGAAGGCCCCAAGGAAAGTGGGGAAGCGGAATTTCTTCCCGTAGGCACGTTGGAATAGGGACTTTATGAAGGGGAAGTCGTATTGGTCGATGACTTCCTTTTCGTAGTACCCGTTTTCCACCAGGTAGTCGAGTTTTTCTTCCAAGTTATGGAAGAAAACGGTGTTTTGGTTGACGTGCTGGAGGAAGTACTGCCGGGCGGCCTTACGGTCGGCGTCGAACTGAATTTTGCCGTCCTTGTCGTACAGGTTCAGCTGCGCGTTCAGGGCGTGGTAGTCCAGATCCGGGGTGGGGGCGGTCTCCAGGCCGGTATCAGTTAGATTTTCTGCCAAAATTCACTCAATCCTTCTTGCACTTTGGTGACATCCTCGTGGGTGCCGAGGAGTTCAAATCGATACATGTGTGGGACTTTCAGCTTCGCGGCAATGATATCGCCTGCTAGGCAGTACGCGGTCCCAAAGTTGGTGTTTCCAGCGGAGATGACGCCCACACACTGGCTGCGGTTAGTTTCGTCGTTTAGGAATTTGATGACTTGCTTGGGCACGGCACCCTTTATTTTTCCGCCCCCATAGGTAGGGGTCACGAGGACGAAGGGTTCGTTCACGTTCAAGAAACCGTCTTTGGGGAGCAGCGGAATTCGTTCGCTGGGGAATCCGAGTTTTTTAACGAACCGTTCGGTGTTTCCGGTGACGGAGGAAAAATACACTACGTGCACATTGGTTTCGGCGGGTTTGCGGGCGTCGTCGGTGTCGGTTTGCGCCGGCGCCTCAGTTGCGTGGTCCTGCGTCGCCGCCTCGGTCGCCTCCGCCACCTCAGTCGCGTGGGCCAGCGTCGCCACCTCAGTCGCCGCCGTCGGCGCGGTCGGCGTCGTTGCCTCCACCGCGGGCGTCGCTGCGGTTGTCTTTTCCTTTTCCTCCACGCTCAGGGTTTCGCGCGTCGAGATCGGTTCCATTTCCTCCCTCTTTTCCTCCCTGTGAGCTAGTTCTTGCGCGGGAGCCTTTGGCCCCCGCTGTCGCGGTGTCGCACCGGGTTGGCGTCCGTTTGCGTTGCTTATCCGCTGGTGGTGCGCTGGTTGACCGACGGTGGTCAGCGGTCTTCGTTGCCCGCTTTCACTGCGCACATAGACATCCCGACTACCTGCAGTGGGTAGCCGGGATGGGGGTTAGCCGTTGACCACAAGGGCGGTGGCCTTAGCCACCTGCTTAATCAGGTCGGGACGGTACCCGGCCCAGTGTTGGTCACCGGCGATCACCACGGGCGCTTGGGCGTAGCCAAGGGACTTTACGTAGTCCAGCGCGGCGGCGTCCTCGGACAGGTCAATGGTGTTGTAGTCAAGGCCCTGCTTATTCAACGCGCGCTTGGTGGCGTCGCATTGTACGCACATCGGTTTGCTGTACACGGTGATAGTCATGGGCTGACTCCTTGGTTCTGTGGTCATGATGAGCGGTGTCGGGCGAATCGACGCGTTGTAATTACAAGCTTGTGATTATCGCTGGCGCCGGTGATGCCCTTGCTCTCCAAACACTACACCTAGTGGCTAGGTTTCGTCAGCACCACAAGATGGCGTGTTTGGCACCTCCCTCCTTTCACTGCTGTGGATAGTTTCACGAGGACGGTGGATAACCTGGGGACAGGTCAGCGGCAGTCCTCATGCCACCACTGTCAGTATGAATCACACCTATGACATTTATATTTGCCCCTACCGGTTGAGATCATGCGGTTATCCTCCGTCCGGGATGCGCGCGCATCGCTGGGGCAGGAGTTTCGTTCGTGACGGATGTGACTACCCGCAAAGCTGTGGAACTTGCCCACAGGTAGCTATCCACAAACTGTGGATATGTGGATAAGTGGTCAGAAAATTCGATTTGCTCACAACCCGTCCTCGGCGTGTCGCGCCCGCCTTTCGAGACAACCGGCGCGCAGCCCCCAGCAGGCAGGCCAACCCGGCACCGCTACCGCCACGAAGTTCCCGCCCAGCAGCTCCAGTAGAGCCGACCGTCCCCAGCAGCCCCAGCTCAGCACTCCCCCACTCCCACAGGCACGTCATCGCCGCGCGAACCGTCCTCGGGAAACTGAAAACAACGCCGATGACGTGCTTGCGGGAAATCAACGAGAAGCCATTGTCGCTTAGCTGAAATCCGATTAGAATCAAATATGGGAGGTTTTGATTCAAATGAGTGTGGCTAACCCGGATGTCGGACGAAACCTTAAGCTCGCAAGGGATATGGTGGGGTTTACTCAGCGCGACCTAGCTCAGCGGTCGGGCATTTCACAGCCAACGATTCAACGCATCGAGACCGGTGCGCGAAGTGCGAGCACGGCGGAAATAGCTGTACTGGCCGACGCTTGCGGCGTGCTTGTTACAGACTTGACCGGGACTAACCAACTAGCGAGTGAGGTCCGCTGCGCAGGGCGGACCGACGACGCTAACTTCACGGATTTATTTGATTACTTAATCTATGCCTTCGGTCTATCTCAAAGGTTAGATGAGCTTGGAGTGCCGGAGACAGCGTGAAAAACGAGGACATTGGACGCTTAGCGG
>JAEWEQ010000094.1 GCA_023389315.1 Actinomycetes bacterium
GTTGGCAAGGAGACGTAGTACAAACTGCATACCTCCTATTATCGTCGTCGCCACGGACATTCGCATTTGTGGGTTTCACGAGGGCGGGTGGCGCGGCCCGGCGTCGCAACCGCAGTTGGGCAGTAGGGTCCGACCTCCCGGGAACGTAGCCGCACCACCGGTGCCGCAGCGGCACGGGCAGCAGCCACGGGCGCGCGACGAAAACCGAAAGCGTCGCCGTGTGCGAACCGCCCCTCACGTCGTAACCTAAAACCATGACTGACGCTAACGCCACCCCTGTCCGTATCCGCGAAGACGTCCTCGCCTTCCCCACCATCGTCACCCCACCCCAACCGCAAGGCGACAAGCCCGCGTTCTTGGCGGCCAACGAAAACCCGCTGGCCCCATCCCTGGAAGTGCAGCAAATCGGCGCGGCGGCACTGACGGCAGCCAACCGCTACCCGGACATGGGCACCCGCGACCTGATAAGCGAAATCGCCCACTACCACCAGATCGACCCCGCCTATGTGGCCACCGGCGCAGGATCGTCCTCGCTGCTGATTCACGCCCTCGCGATGGTGGCGCGCCCCGACAGCCAAGTGATGTTCGCTTGGCGTTCCTTCGAGGCCTACCCCTTCGTCACCCAGGTGGTGGGGTCGCGCCCGCAGATGGTGCCACTGGATGAAAACGGCGTTCACGACCTCGAGGCAATGGCTGCGGGGGTGGAGGAAAATACCAGCGCCGTGCTGATTTGCAACCCCAACAACCCCACCGGCACCACCGTCACGCACGCGCAGATCGAGCGTTTCCTCACCGCCGTGGACCCGCGCGTGCTGGTGATCGTCGACGAAGCCTACATCGATTACGCCACCAACGAGGGCGTGTCCAGCGTGCTCGACCTGGTGGATCGTTTCGCGAACCTGCTGGTGGCACGCACCTTCTCCAAGGCGTTCGGCCTGGCGGGCCTGCGAGTGGGTTACATGGTGGGCCAGCCCGGTTTGATCCGCTACCTACGGGCAGTTTGCACCCCCTTCGCGGTGTCCCACGTGGCGCAGCAGTGCGCCATCGCGATGTTGCAGCGGCACGAATCCGTGGCCGAGGGCGTGTCGCGCGCCGTCGCGGAACGCACCCGGGTCCTGGCGGCGTTGGAAGAAATCGGGGTGCAGGTGGCGCCCTCGCAAACTAACTTTTTCTGGTTGCCGCGGACCCAAGCGTTGGGAGTGGATCCGCTGCCAGCGGCGCAGATCTTCGCGGACGCGGGGATTGCGGTGCGGGCCTTCCCCGAGGGGGTGCGCATAACGTTGGGCACGGCGGCAGAAAATGACCGCGCGCTGGAGGTAATGCGCGCACGCCGCGCCGGGAACTAAGGCGGCCGCGACTAGGCGCCAGGCGGGGCCGCTGCGGACGGGAGCGGGTCGCGCGATCGTAAACCCGGCGTCGTCAGGCCCGCTGGGCGGCACCAGCCCAGCCCCGCGGCACCACCCCAACCCCGCTGCCAGCCCCGCAGGGGGGCGCCTAACGCAACGGTTCGAACTCGTCCAAAGAAAAAATCGAATCCACCGGAACGTCGAAATACCGCGCGATCCGCAGCGCCAAGGAAAGTGAGGGCGAGTACTCCCCGCGCTCCAAGTAGCCGATGGTTTGGTAGTGCACTCCCAGGGCTTGCGCCAGTTCGCGGCGACTGACTTTACGGTCAGCGCGCAGCACCGCGATGCGGTTGTGAACTTGGTCGTCAGCCATCACAGTCCTACTTGGGAGCGAATAGCACCTTGGATGGAAGCAAGGGAGCCAATGGATTCTTTGCGGAAACTACGTTTAATCATAAACGCAGACGCCGCGTACCCGGCAACGATCCAAACCGCCAGCACCGCGATGGCCAGCAGCGGCTGGGCACTACCCCCAACTTCCCATTCCGGGGTGGATAGGCCGAAAACGTAGCGCGCCAGGTGCGCCGACCAGTAGCTGGGGAAGACCAGATGCAGGTATTGCACCGCCCGCGGCAGCAACGTGATGGGGGAGAACGCCCCACTGGTCGAAACCAACGCCATTGCGAACAGGTAGATGACGATGGTTAAGCCGGTGGAGCGGAACAGGGTTCCCAAGATGAAACCCAGCGGGACGTGGGCCGCCGCCACCGCGGGCAGTAACACTGCCATAGCTAGTAGTTCGAGGGCGGTGAACTCCAAAGCGGGGAACAGCACGTAGAACCCAACCAGGATCAGTACCTGCGAAAGTACCGTTACGAACAGGGTGGAGATGCTTTTGCCAATCGCCCACGACAGTGGCCCGTGGGGCAAAGTCCGCACCCGCAGCAGCGTACCCGACACGCGCTCTTGATAGATTTCGGCCGAGATTTGGATGATCACCAGGCCTGCGATTGCAGCCACAATGCTGATCGCTGCGATCGCTCGCAACTGTGGATGGTTCATTAAGGCGAAGTAGGTGATTGCCAAAATCGCAGCCGGACCAACGAGCAGGCCAACCAGGCCAGTGCTAACGAAAGTCGGACGGATATCGGCCTTAGCTTGAGTGAAAACTGCCCGTAAGAACGCGCCCAAATTGAAAGATTTCATTTTGCTACCTCCACGCTTTGCGCCGCGTTATCGGCGTTTTTATTCACCATCGCCAAATAGGCATCTTCCAAAGTCGGGCGCGTCACCGTCAGCCCAGTGATGCGATGCAGATCCAAAGTCAAAAGGAAGGCTTCGGGAGCGTCGGTGGAATGCACGTGTTCCACCCCGTCCTCGAACCACGTGATCTGCGCATTGCCCGCGAAATTCGCGCGCAGTTGGCGTGGCGACCCGGAAGCTGCGAACTTACCTCCGTGCAAAATCAGCACGCGGGAGGCAAGTTTTTCCGCCTCACTCAAATCGTGGGTGGTGAGCAAAACGGTGTTGCCTTGGTCCGCGATGAGGCTGAGCAGATCGTGTATCTCCGCTTTTGCCTGCGGGTCCAGCCCGGTGGTGGGCTCATCCAACACCAGCAGGGAAGGGTTAGACAGTAGGGCGCAGGCGAAATCGACGCGCCGGCGCTGCCCGCCGGAGAGCTTACCCAAGTTGGTGTCGCGCTTGTCCAACAAACCAACATCGGCCAGCACGTCGTCGGCTGCGCGCGTGGGGTGGCCGGCGCTTTCATAGCTGGCCCGCAGCCACTGCATCTGGTCCTTCACTCGCCACTTGGGGTGGTCACTCCAGTGCTGCTGCACCAGGCCCACTTGGCACCAAAAATCAGCGGAGGCTTGCGTGGGATTTTCCCCCAGCACCCGCACCGTCCCGCGGTTGGGTGATAGCGAGCCGAGGACGTTTTCCACCAAGGTGGTTTTGCCCGCCCCGTTTGGCCCCAGTAGGGCGATGATTTCGCCGCGCGCGACCTTCAAATCGATGCCTTTGAGGACGTCGGTGGTTCCGTAAGCGAAGTGAACGTCCTCGAGATCAATGATGGTGGAGGACCTATCCACGTTGCGACCGTTTGTAGTGCTCATGTAGATAAATGTAGTAGAAGTACTACGTCTTGGTCAAGGGGTGCTGCACTTAGATTTGTGAGGACGGGACGTGGGTTGGCGAAAAACCGCGGCGGCGGAGTGGGTATTTTGTGCGCGAAAATGTGACCTAGGACGTATGATTATCTACACGCCGGGCTCATTGGCAGCGCGACGAAACCTTGAAACCATTCGATCAGGAAGGAGGAGCTTTCATGAACGAAGAACATGAAATGGCTGAAGCTCACCCCGACCACCGCCACGGCGAAGAATGCGGGCACCCGCAGATCCAGCGTGAGGATCACGTGGACTACCTCCACGACGGTCACCTGCACCACGAACACGGTGACCACTACGACGAACATGCCGAGGACGGTCACATCGAAGCCGAAGACCACGGCGGTCACGAACACGGCCAGGAGTGCGGTCACGAAGCGGTAGAGCACGGTGACCACGTGGACTACCTGCATGACGGTCACCTGCACCACCCGCACGAGGACCACTACGACGAACACTGATTAGGTTCTTACCGTAAGCAATCTGCGTTGGGGGACAGCACCTAGTTCTGGGTGCTGTCCCTCGCTTTTGCCGCCACACTGAGTTTTAGGCGTTATCCCTAATCTTGGGCCTGGTTTCAGGTGCTGCCCCTAGCTTTTCGCCACCTGCCGGGTGTCGGGCGGTACCCCGGTGCCGGGCAGTTTCACCGCTGCTTGACTGCCGCCGCTAAGTTAGCCACCGTGCAATTGTCGAAACGCTGGTCCAGCTGCTGCTCGGACAAAGGCTGGGGGCGGCGCACTTTCTTGGCTTGTTCGGCGGTGATGGCGAAAGACATGGGCCCGGTTTATCTCTCGCCCGCGCCCGCCCGGCCGCCCAGGCCCCACCCACTCCCGCCCTGCCCCGCCCCGGCTTATACTTACCCCAGAACGCAACTGCTCGTTGCACACTCCCCGCAGGAAGGACGACAGGTTGGGGCCGTTTAATATTTTCCGCCTGGTGGTGCTGATCGTGGCGGCCGTGATTTCGCTGCTGATCATCCCCCGAGCGCGCCGCGGCGACCTGCGCCCCGGCAAGCGCCGCCCCCTGTCCTACCAGATCCCCGTCGAACCCCTGACCGACAATCCGCTGGTCACTAAAACCCTGGTGCCCCAGCGCCGGCCGCAGCAGCGGTCCGTGGCGTGGACCATGGTGGTGATCGCCCTCGTCGCGTCGATGTTGGCGATGTCGCTGATCCCCTACACGCAGGCGGGCGCGTGGGCGCTGTTCGCGGTCGGCGTGCTGGCCGGCGGCGCGGCTTGGTATTTCTTTTCCTTCGCGAAAAACGCCGCCATCGTGGACGAAAAGTCCGCTACCGTGATTACCGATTGGCGAGGACGTTCCACCATCCTTATCCACACCTACTTGACCGGGCGCCGCTACCACGCGGGCAAGGGCGTGGGGCGGGGTGGTTCCCTCACTTTGCATACTTCACACCGCAAGCAACCGTATCGACTGTCCTTGGCGCAGTGGGACTTGACCAACCTGGTGGCGGCGTTGGCGTTGTTGGAAGCGGAGGGGCGGTTCGCTCCAGAGCGCATCAAGCAGGGCGGTGAAGACAGGCGCCGCCAGTGGCTGGTCAGCGCCCTGAATGACTTGGAAAATGCGACCGGTGAGCAAATGAGCCCGGCTTTCCGCCAGCGCCTGATGGAGGGCCCGCTGATCCACCCCGATCAATTCGGGATCCGCAGCAATACGCAGGCGCTAGTTGAATATACGAGGGCGGGGCAGCGCGCCTGGTGGAGCCCGCTGAGCTGAGCTGTGTCGGAGTTGGCCCGGCCCTGGCCCGGGCATGACCTGCCCCATCCCCACCCGCCCCTGCCCCAGCCAGCCTGACCCATCCCCACCCGCCCCTGCGGACACAGCAAAGCGCCGGTTGTCTGACTGGGAAATCCAGTTCGACAACCGGCGCTTAGGCAGTGTGCTGGCCTTCTTGCCAGCGGGATGGGCCTAAGGCTAGGCCC
>JAEWEQ010000036.1 GCA_023389315.1 Actinomycetes bacterium
GGGCCGTTAAAAACCTCAACCTTGAAGTCGAAGCCGGCGAACGCATCCTCCTGTTGGGCGCTTCCGGGGCGGGAAAATCCACCTTCTTACACGCCCTCGCCGGAGTGCTCGGGGCGGCGGATGAAGGTACCGCCACCGGTACCATGACCATCGGTGGGAAACGCCCCCTAGATTGTCGCGGCCAAATCGGGCTCGTCATGCAAGACCCCAACTCCCAGGTGGTGCTGGCCAAAGTCGGTGACGACGTGGCATTCGGGTGTGAAAACCTGGGGGTGCCGCGCGAGGAAATCTGGCCGCGAGTGGAAGCTGCCCTTAAAGCCGTTTCCTTGGATGTGGGGCTGGACCGACCCACTTCTGCCCTGTCTGGCGGACAGCTCCAGCGCCTAGCGATCGCCGGAGCCCTGGCAATGGACGCCCAGATACTGCTGCTGGACGAGCCCACCGCGAACCTCGACCCGGTGGGCATACAGGAAGTGCGCGCAGCCATCGAAAACGTCACCGCTGACCGGCAACGCACTTTGATTGTGATTGAACACCGCGTCCAAGTGTGGGCTGACTTGGTGGACCGCGTGGTGGTGCTGGGGCCCGACGGGATCATTGCGGACGGACCACCCGCCCTCGTTTTGGAAACACACCGCGACGAACTACTGGCCGCGGGCGTGTGG
This sequence comes from Actinomycetes bacterium, assembly GCA_023389315.1. GTDB lineage: Bacteria > Actinomycetota > Actinomycetes > Actinomycetales > Actinomycetaceae > Gleimia. Next base: position 666 of record JAEWEQ010000036.1, read on the forward strand.
GTGCCGAACTCTCCCCTACCACCGGCGCGCACCTACCAGACCAGCGCCACCGCCGACCTGTGGACCCGGGAACTGACCACCGGCTATAGCGCGCAATATCCGATATCTCGCGACCTAGAGGTGCAAATCCCAGCGGGCCTCAGTACCTGCATAACCGGCCCGAATGGGGCGGGGAAAACCACTTTGGGTTTAACGCTGGTGGGACTGCTAGAGCCCTTGGCGGGGGAAGTGCTGGCCGCCCAGCGGCTGCGCCCACCTGCCTCACGAAAGGTAGACCCGGCCCACCCGATCACCTGGACTTCCAAGCAGCTTCTGACCCGCATCGGCACAGTGTTTCAACACCCCGAACACCAGTTCGTGGCCGGTACGGTGCGTGAAGAACTCGCCGCCGGGCCCCTGGCGCTGGGGATGAGCCGGCCCCAGGTGAGCAATAGAGTAGATGAGTTGCTGGCTCAGCTGCATTTGGAAAAGCTCGCCCACGCCAACCCGTTCACGCTGTCGGGTGGGGAAAAGCGTCGCCTCAGTGTGGGCACGGTGCTGGCGACGGAGCCACAGGTGATTTTGTTGGATGAGCCCACGTTCGGGCAAGATCGCAACACTTGGACCGACCTGGTGCTGTTGATTCAACAGATCCTGGGGCAGGGCCGCACCATTTTGTCGGTAACGCACGACGATGCCTACCTGCAGGTGCTGGGAGAGAATCACCTTGAGGTGCACCCGTGAAACACACTGCGTTAGATACCCTCAACCCCGTCACCCGGCTGCTGCTGTGCTTCGTTGCTACCACCCCGCTGATTGTCACCTTGGACTGGCTGAGTGCCTCGGTGGCCTTAGCTAGCCAAGTGGTGGTGCTGCGAGCCTGCGGGGTGTCTTTACGGTTCATGGCTACCCGCCTGCTGCCCGTGCTGGTGGCGGCTCCCATCGCCGCTATTTCTATGGCCCTGTACGGTAGGCCAGGCGGACGCATCTGGGTGGATTTTGGCCTGCTGGTCGTTTCCGATCAGTCCCTAATGTTGGCACTGGCGGTGTTCATCCGCATTTTCGCCCTCACTTTGCCGGTTCTGGTGTTGCTCTCTGGCGTGGATCCCACGCTGATGGGTGATGGGTTGGCGCAGATCGTGCGTCTGCCCGCGAAACTGGTGTTGGGGTCGCTGGCGGGGGTGCGCATGATTGGCTTATTCGTCAGCGACTGGCAGACCCTGGCGCGCGCTCGCCGTGCCCGCGGCCTGGGCGATCAGGGTAGGTTCAAACGCTGGTTCACCATGGCGTTCGCAATGCTGGTTTTCGCCATCCGGCGCGGTTCCGTGTTGGCCACCGCCATGGAGGCACGCGGGTTTGGGGACGCAACCGAGCGCACTTGGGCCCGCCCGTCAGTGCTGACCTGGCGTGACCCGGTGGCGTTCCTGGTGGCTATTTCCACGGTGACGCTGGCTTTGGGTAGTGCGATCTGGTTCGGCACTATTTGGTACGTATGGACCTAGGCCCGTGTCGCTAGGTTCGGCATCGTGGCGCCGTAGATGTGGTGCCCGGCACGTGGGGAGCTAGGCCCGTGGCGCTAGGTTCGGCATCATTCCCCGGGGCCGGTTGGCAGCAGGGCAGGGGTGGGCGATGGCGGCTTTCCTGCTGGCGCCTCATCGACGAGGGCGGGTTCGTCGCGAGGCGGGCCCACCCGTCCTCGTCGCTTAAATATCGCCCCACCGACTTCGGTCAACAACATCGCCACGAAGATCAAACTGCCACCCACCAGTAGGCGCCCGGTCACGAACTCGCCGCCGAAAACCACCGCGAAGAACGCCGCAAACACCGGTTCGGTGACCATGATGATAGCCGCAGTGGCCGGATGCAGAAGACCCTGGGCCCAGCTTTGCGCCACCATCGCCCCCAAACCTGCGACCAGGGCCATGTACACCAGTGCCACCCACGCACCGGTGGTGCGTGGCAACGCGATGCCTCCGGGGAGGGCGAAAACGGTGGAGAAGGCGGCGATCACCATCATTTGGATGACGGCGAAAGCGAAGGGATTAGCACCGCGCGCCCACCGCCCCATCAGGGCGATATGCAGGGCGTAGAGCACGGCGCTGAGGAAAGTGATGCCCTCTCCCCCGCCCACACTTAAGCCGCGCAAGCTGAGCACCATCAGACCCACGGTGGTGATGGCACTGGCAAGCCAGATGCGGCCGCTGAGGCGCTCGCGAAAGAACAGGGCCACAATGATGGGTGTTAGCACCACGTAAATGCCGGTGATGAAGCCGGATACGGAAGCATCAGTGGTGTGAAGCCCCACGGTTTGCAACAGTTGCGCCAGGAAATAAATGGCCCCCAAGGTCACGCCGCGGCGCCACACCGGCAGGCTGGCAGCCCGTAACTGACGGTGGAAAACTACCGCGCCCACCACCGCAGCCAGGGTGAAGCGGGCAGCGAGGAAGTCGGCGGCACTTACTTGCGCCAGTAGGTCTTTAATGAGGAAGAAGGTAGAGCCCCAAACAGCGGTCACCAGCATGAGGGCTAGGGCAGCTAGTGCGGTTGATTCAGTTTGTTTGCGGGGCACCAACGTCGGGAATCTCCAGGTCGCGTCAACTACTTCCGCCGATATCTTAGTTGCCGGCGAAGGCCAACCCAACTTCGGCAGTCTTCCGCTACCTTCACGGCCTGCGCAGTTGCAACCGCGCTGGCAGGATCCTGGGAGGTCCTCATCGAATAGTTCCGGGGCAGACGTTTATCAGGGCGTAATCGTATTCACCCGCCCTCGCCTTTTGCACCATTTCAGGCGGCATATGATACGTGTCCACCACGACCAACTCGATGTTGGAAGAAGTCTCCACGTAGGGAGTATCACCGCAGGCTGCCAGCACGGTTTGCCAACTCGACCCGTCCTGCTCCTGTCCCAGCCAGGGTACCGTCAGATTCTGGGTCACTACGGTGGCGTGACCGTCGAACACGTTTAGTCTCTCAAGCTCGTGGTACTGCCTACCGCGAAGCTGCGCGAACTGCGTCAGTGGTGCGGAGAATAGGACTCCGATGTAGCCGACCAGTAAGCTGCAGGCAAGTAGCACCGAGCCGATAACGAACCAAGCTGAGCGCGTCATTGTGTCACCAGCTATATGCGATGAGCATACGGGAGGGGGCAGGCGGGGACACCGGTGGCGAGGTTTCCTGAATGATAGGCTCCCCGTGGCCTGAAGCCCTCGATTGAATTTGGCAGTGGTAGCCATTTGCTTTGGAATGTTCCCAGAACGCGCTGTCTTCCTGCCAGCCACCATATTGACGCCATGCAGTATTAACCAATGGGACCTGAGAGGAGGGCAGCAAAGCGCTTCTCCTTTCCTGCGCTTGGTAAAATAGTTATTGACACTGTAAGGCTCTTCATAATTGAACGCAAGACTTAAGCCTTAGTCTTTTTGCGCCGCCTTCATGCCGCTGTCTCTTCGTCAATCAGAAACGAGGGCGGCATGATCGTATCGACCACACCGCCCTCGTAATCGAGCCAGATCCTGCTGTGCAACTACCCCTTGACGCCTCCCTCTTCGACGCCGCGGAAGAAGTATTTCTGGGTAAAAACGAATAGCAGGATGATTGGGAGAAGTGCCAAAATGGTGCCCGCAGCCACCACCCGTGGATTCGTGCCAAACGTTGATGACAAATACTGCATACCCACTGTAAGCGTGTACTTTTCGGGATCCGAAAGCACAACCAGAGGCCAGAGGAAATCATCCCAGGCTTGGATAAACGACATTAGCGCCACCACTGAGGCCATGCCCTTTACATTGGGCCAAACTATGTGCCGTAATCGTTGCATGGTGGTAGCTCCGTCAATCGCTGCCGCATCTAAAATAGATTGCGGTATAGATCGAGCAGCTGTAGCCATAAGCAAAATATTGATAGAGGTTATCGCAGTTGGTAAGAATACGCCCGTAAGAGTATTTTGCAGGTTCAACGCCTTTATAGTGAGGTACTGCGAAGTTAGAGTAACTTCGCCCGGTAATAAAAGGGTTGACAGTATGAGCCCCATGATTAGGGCTTTTCCGCGGAAACGCATATTGGCAAGCGCGTATCCAGCAGCAGTGGCAAAAACGACGTTCGTAACCACCATCGCCACAGATACCACCAGGGAGTGCCACGCGTAAGACACTACCGGAATAGTTCGCGCGACTTCCCCGTAGTTTGCGAGTGTGGGATCTTGAGGAATTAAGTTCGGAGGAAATGAATAGATATCCTCTAGAGGACCTTTAAGGGAGGTTGAGAGTTGCCACAGGAATGGTCCTACGGTAAGTACCATCACGAGCGCTAGAAGCAGATAGCGCAACACTAGACCAGCAAATGTCGGCCTATCAAACCCTGCTTCACCTTTTTTGCGCCATGGTTTCGGCTTATATTCCTTTACGTCAACTTGATGTTCCACGTCTAAGCCTCGCCCAAACTTTCGAGAGGCCGTTTTAATGCCTTCCATTTTAGCCTCTATTCTCTGACAGTTTCACATCAATCGTCGGCGCGGCAGTCTGGCTGGATACTGGAGCAGTAGCGTTCTGACGCGTTGTCGCCATCGACTTTTTCCGCAATTTGCGTGCTTCACGTATTTCAGCGCCTTGATTTATGTATCCAACGACCAGGAGTGGTCCGATGGTAAGGAGGAAAAGTACAACCGAGATAGCGGAGGCGTAACCAAGATTTCCGTTAAGGCCTTTCCCGGTTTGTTGGATCAGCATTACGAGTGATTGCGCTTGCCCACCCGGACCGCCAGACCCATTCGTTAGAACGTAGATTTCGGCAAAAATACGCATCGCTGCGACTGTCACCAGCGCCGAAATCAGTAGCATAGCTCCTTTAACCCCTGGCACCGTGACGGTCCAAAAACGGCGCCACCAGCCAGCTCCATCAAGCGCAGCCGCTTCGTGCAGCTCTCTGCTGACGTTAGTCAAAGCCGCCAAGTAAACCACCATGTAGTAGCCCAGGCCCTTCCACACAGTCAGAGAGATGGCCGATAGCAGAATCAGCCATCTGTCGATTAGGAAGTTTATCGGCTGATCCGTTAAATGCAGGAATTGTAGAGATTGATTAATCAGGCCTCGCGAATCAAAAAGCCAAGACCAAATAATCCCAACTACCACAACCGACGCGATTACTGGGAAGTAGTAAGTAGTTCGAAAGACCGAGATCCCCGGGATTTTCTTTTGCACCAACAGTGCTAAGAACAAAGGCAGGAAAGTGAGTAGTGGAACACACACTATGACGTATACCAGACTCGTGACCATGGCATACACGAACCGCTCATCATGGAACAGCGTCACAAAATTCTGGAGGCCAATCCATTTTGGTGCCCGCAACGGCCTGGCGTCAGTGAACGAAAGCACTACGGTGTTCAGGAACGGCCAGATCGCAAATACGAGCACCCACACCACAGCTGGGGCTAAGAGCACGTAAGGTGTAAACCACTTGTGTGCCTTCACAGCATCTCCTCAGGGATCTCGGTCTTTAATCAAACGCTACTGCGCCAAGTTGCTATTGGCGTATTCCACGGCCTTGTCCAGAGCCTCTTGGATGCCAATGTCACCCTTAACTGCGAGTGCGATCTGCTGCTGCAGGTAGCGGTCCATATCGTAGGTGAACTGGATCGGGTACTCCGGAGTTGCATCGCCAAGGGCCTTAGACGCAGCTTCGGTCGCAGTCTTTTGGAGCTCGTTCTCAATCACAGAGGTAAACGCTTCCGGATTCTCTACGCCTTCCTTAGTCCCCGGGAAGAAACCTTGAGCTATTTTCAGGAATTCGACCTGATTCTCCGTGTTGGTTACAAATTGCGCAAACGCTAGCGCCGCAGCCGGGGCTTTGGATTCCTTCGCTACCGAGATGCCTTGGATGAAGAGCGGAGCATGTCCGATGCGCGGTGTCGCTACGGTGTCAGGGAGCAAACCGGGAGCTTCTTTTTCCAACTCTGAAGCGAAGCCTGCGGAAGCGGTAGTCCAAGCAGTCTTACCTTGCTTGTAGAGAGCGGAGTTACCCAGATAGTCAGCATTCAATGCTTCCGGAGGCATTGCACCATCTTCATAGGCCTTCTTATAGCGTTCCACCACCTTCACAGCCTCGGGAGAATTGAACACGAACTTGCCATCCTTAATGATTTCCACCCCAGCGGAGGAAAGCGTGCCGGTACGGGGCACGTCGGAGATCATTTTGATCTTGCCTCCGCTTGACTCAGCCACCTTAGTAGCCATCGCGAATAACTCATCAAGATCGGTAGGTAGCTTCTCCGTATCAATCCCCGCTTCCTTCAAGAATTGGGTGTTATACCAGTTGAGGTCGGTCCCCAGATACCACGCGTACCCATAGTGCCCGTCAATATCCGGGAACTTGTATGCTTCCGTCGCCCCTTCGACGTATTCCGCTAGTTTGTCTTTATCAGCAGCTTCTAAATCCATGAGCTTGTCCACCTGCGCTAATTTGTAAGCGAATTCTGGTGGCAGATTGATCACGTCAGGTAGTTCATTAGAGTTGGCTTGCTGCAGAATTTTGTCTTCGTATCCGTCCCCGGGTTGGTCAATCCATTTGACCTTCACATCCGGGTGCTCTGACTCGAAATCCTGCACCAGCTTTTCGAAGTAGGGAGTGAAGCGGTCGTTCTTCAGTGACCAGGTTTGGAAGGTGATTTCACCCTTGATTTCACCGTCAGCTTTAGGCTGTTCGCTGCTGCCGCCACCGCCGGGGGCGCCACCGGTGCATCCGGCGGCCAGCGCCATTACGGCGCCAACGGCGAAAGCGCTAAACAACTTGTGCTTTCTCATCTTGTTCTCCTTTGAAACATTGCCGGCAAGTTACCGGCGGTTTGCGGTCATTGTTGGGTGGACAAAAATGGGGTGTGTGCCTGCTGCGGGGTGCGTTGGCGCACTTGCGAGGCCGGCACGTCATGGTAGTTCGCTCGATCGATCACGAGGGCGGGGACCTCCCCCGCGACGGCAGCTTCATACCAGCGGTCGAACGGGTCATGTTCGGCGCTGGTGTGGCTGCGCGACCACTGCGGGGCGGCAGTGGAGATCTGGGGGCGCTTAGGCTCTTGCGACGCGGCGCTCACTTCGCGCCACTGGCGGGCCGCGAGGGCGAAGGCATCGCCGATGGGTTTGGCGTTACCGTCCTCGTCGATCAGCCCCAAGGTGTGTTCCAGGGCGGGGAAATCCGATAACTGGCGCGACACGTCGTGGGAACACCACCAGGTGATGGCACATAGGTGCGGGCTCACTCCCCCGCCGTACTTACCCATGAGGATGTCCACGGTGTCGAGCAGGAACTGGGGGGCGTCCAGTGGGTCCACGTAGTTTTGTGGGGCACCGATCTCTTGCAGCCACACGCTTCGGGGCTGGTCGGACCAGGCGGCTGCCAGTTCACACAGGTAACGGGCGAACCATGGTAGCTGGGGCGCCCCCTTGCCGAAGCGCGGGCCGATGCGGCCAAACACCCACGAATGCACGGTGGTGACGTCGCCTTCACTGACCGCCAGTTGCGGGGTGAACGCCTGGGTGTCGTCGAACCACACGTCATCGTCGTGGCTGTGCACGTGCGTGCCGGCGGGCCAATCAGATTTAGCTTGCTCTAACAAGGTCCGCAGCCACCGCTGGGCCTGCTCAGTAGAAATGGCGTCGTAGTCAGGGTGGCGGGTGGCGGCAAACTGGACGAACTCGTTACCCAAGGTAAGGCCGGTGGCGTTGGGTAGGTCGCGCAAAGCAACGGCGAGTTCACTGACCAGGTGGCGCTGGGCTGCCACCACGTCCTCGTCGGTGAAAAGGTTACGACGATGCCAGGTTTGCACCCACGCGGGGAGGAAATCGAAAGACGAAAGGTGGCCTTGCAAGACATCCACGCTGGCGTCCAACCCGCACTCTGCGGCCAGTTCCACGGTCCGCACCACGTCCGCGATGGCGGCTGGGCGAATCAGGGTGCGGTTGGGTTGCAGCAGTGGCCACAGGGGGAATATCCGCACGTGGTCGGCGCCCAGCTCCTCGATGGCTTGGAAGTCTTCGCGCACTTGCCCGGCATCGAAGTCCAACCAGGAGTGGAACCAGCCACGCCTGGGGGTGTAGTTAACTCCGAACTTCACGTCTTTCACTTCCCAACTTTCACACGCAAAGTGGCGATCTCGAACGGTGCCAGGTGGAAATGCCAGCGGCCCTGACAGTCCTCGGTAAGGCTCACGCCCAGGTCACTGTCGCGGTAGCGCAGATCGGTGCCGCGCACCTCGCTGGCCCCTTCCACGCGCACGGTGGCCTCAGTTTCCCCACCTTCGGCTTCGTACACGCGCAGCACCAGGTCACCGCTTTGGTCCGGTGCCAGACTGATGGATTCCACTACCGCGCCGGTGACTTCCACCGGGTTGATAGCTGCGGCCGCGGGCACTGGGCGCGGCGGTAAGTTAATGGCCTGCCCGGCGGCGACGGCTTCGCGCACTCCCGCGCCCGGTAGCAGCTGGAAGTGCCAGGTGTGCTGGCCGCGGTCCTGCTCCGGGTCGGGGAACTGGGCGGCGCGCGCTAGGGAGGCTCGCACCAGCGACCAGGTGCCGCGTCCGTCCTTGGCGTGGCGGGTAATGTCCCACCCGTAAGTGGCGTCGTTGGCGATCGCCAGTGCCGCCGACGGGTTTGCTACCCGTAGCCAACGGTGGCAGGAAACCTCGAACTTGTAGGCCTCCCAGGAGGTGTTCTCGTGGGTGGGGCGAGTGAGGTAACCCATTTGGGTTTCGAACTGCGCGTGGTCGGTGTGGATATCCACCGGGATGGCGAGTTTCAAGATCTTTTCATTCTCTTGCCAATCCAAATCCACCTGCAGATTCAAAGCGCGGGCCGCGGCGGGCAGGGACCACGTCAAGGTGGCCTCCGATTTGCCGAAGCGGGTGCGGATACGGGCCTGACCGTCCTCGTCAATCCCAGTGAATTCGCAGTTTTCGAGGACGGTTTGGGAACCGCGGTAGAACGGGTCCAGGTCCCAGGCGTCCCACATATTGGGGAAGTCCTGGTGCAGGTGGAGTTCACCGCCGCGCTGGCCGGCGGGGATGTATTCGCGTCCAGTTTCCTTATCTTGCAAGGAAACCAGGTAGCCGTCGGCGTCGAACTCGGCACGCACCAGGCCGTTGTCCAAGGTGTTGGCGTTGACCTGCACGGGGTCGTTGGGTTCGCGGGCGCCGATGCCGAGGGCGGGGGCGCCGTTTACGGGAAAGGAGGTGGCGTTGGCCAGGGCCGGGGAGTGCGCGGTGGAACTGGTGGCGGTGTCACCGGTGTCTGCGGTGGCGAGTGCCTGGGGCCCTGCGGTGGCTGGCGTCTTCGCGTCCGCGCCGGTGAGCGTCTTCGCGTCCCGGGCAGTGAGCGTCTTCGTGTCCTCGCCGGTCAGGGCTGCCAGGGCGCCGGTAATGATCTGCTCGCAAGTTTCCTTGATACCGGCGTACAGCGCCGCCACTTCCCGGTACACCCACGCGATGGAAGTGCCAGGCAAAATGTCGTGGAACTGGCACAGCAGCATGTCTTTCCAAGCCCGGTCGAACGCCTCGTACGGGTATTCAAAGTCCGCGTAGGTAGCTGCCAATGCGGCCCACAGTTCCGCTTCCCGCAGCAGCGACTCGCTGCGGCGGTTACCCTGCTTAGTGTTGATCTGGGAAGTGAAGGTGCCGCGGTGCAGCTCCAAGTAGAGCTCCCCCACCCAAACCGGCGGGTTCGGGTAGTCAGCTTCAGCGCGGGCAAAGAACGCCGCCGGGGTTTCCATCTTGGTTTGCGGGGCACCACGCAAGTCCCGCACCCGGTTGATGCGCTCCACCATTTCCCGGGTGGGCCCGCCCCCACCATCACCGTAGCCGAACGGCATCATAGAGCAGGTGGCGCGGCCCTTATCCTTGAAGTTCTTCTCCGCGTGAGCCAGGTTGTGGCCGGTCACTTCCGCCCCGTAGGTGTCCACCGGGGGGAAGTGGGTGAAGATGCGTGAGCCGTCAATGCCTTCCCACTGCAGCGTGTGGTGGGGGAAGGTATCGACCTGGTTCCAGGAGATCTTTTGGGTGAGGAAGTGGTTGATGCCCGCCAGGCGCGCGATCTGCGGGATGGCAGCGGAGTATCCGAAGGAGTCCGGTAGCCAGATTTCATTGCAGGTGGCACCCATTTCGTTTTCGAAGAACGCCAGGCCGTGCACCAGTTGACGGCACATGGCTTCGCCGCCGGGGAGCACTGCGTCCGGTTCGATCCACATGCCACCTACCGGCACGATGGAACCGTCGGCGATAGCCCCTTTAATGCGTTCGAAAAGTTCGGGAGCTTCTTCCTTAATCCACTGCAGGTGCTGGGCGGCCGGCAGGGCGAACACCAGGCCGGTACCGTCCTCGATAAGGCGCATGACGTTGGCCAGGGTGCGCACCGACTTGCGGCGCGTTTCGCGAATCGGCCACAGCCAGGCGGAGTCGATGTGGGCGTGACCGATGGCGCTGAGTTGGTGGGCGAAGGGCTCGGCCGGGGTGTCGAGGACGGGGCGGAGTACTTCGCGTGCGCGCCCCGCGGTCCCGGGGATGTTATCCAGGTCGAGGGCGTCGAGGGCGTCGGACAAGGTCAGCCACAGTTTCCAACCCCAGGCGTCGTCCTCGGACTTGGTTTCGGCTAGTTCGCGCAAGATCGCCAGGTCTAGCGCCAGGTGGTAGACGTCGTGGTGGAGGATGCCCACTTCGGCGCGCGCCAGGCGGTAGATGGGGTTTTGGGTGGCGGTGAGTTTGTCACCGTCATAAGTCTTTTGGAAGGGCGGGACGGCCAGCAGCAGCGGGTTGGCGGCGGCTTCTACGGTGAAGGTGACGGCGGCGCCGGGGCGAGCTTCGAGTGCCGGCTGCGGCAGGGGGATCCACTGGTTGCGCGGGTTAATGGCTTTGATGATTTTGCCTGCTTCGTCGCGCACCAGGCCTTCGGCTTGGAAGCCTGGGGAGTGGTCAAACCACCCCAGATCGAGGACCGCTTCGAGGCGATCACCGTCCTTGAGTTCGATGCCTTCGGGAACGGTGGCGGCAGCTTTGATCCAGGTAGTTTCCCAGGTAGCACCCCATTCGTCACCAACTTGGAAGGGCCGGTAGTCGTTTTGTGCAGCCATGGCAGTTTCGTAAGTCACAGGTTCGGCCACTACTCCACCAGCTTCAGCGGGGGCGCTCCACCGGGTGAGTTCCAGGGGCGTTACGGGGGTGAACTGGGCAGGGATGATGCGTTCGCGCAGGGTGCGCTCGAGCCGGTTGATGAGTATGGGGCGGTGTTCGTGCATCTGTGGTCGTCTTCCGGTATCTCTGCTTTTGCGCTTAGATTGTTTCGCGCCGCCGGGGCGCCTCTTGCGGCGTATTCGCACTGCCGGGCCTCTGCAATGAGACTGGCATCACTGTGACGCCCCACTTTCACTATAGTACTAATCCGGTTTAGTTCCCAGCCCGAAAAATCCGGCTCTGATAACAAATCAGCAACAAAATCGAACTAACATTGCCACATAAGGCTCAGTTTCCGCCGCAAATTCAGAGCTAAAGCCGTTCAGCTCGGGCAACCCGCACGGAAGGGAACTTGACACTTTAAGGCCACCGGAACCCTGCCCGGCCGTAAACCGCACTGAGGCACTCTGTCAGCGATCGCGCCATTGAGTGCCGACTGCGACGATCGCCGTCGCCTGTCTCTTGCTTTGCGAACGTGGCGGACACTACCCAGCGCGGGAGCCGCCCTCGCCTACCACTTGCTTTGCGACTACGCCGGGCACTACCCAGCGCGGAACCGCCCTCACCCATCCCTCCCGATATGGGACTTCTTTGCCACAGCCGTGACTTAGGATTGAACCATGGCGCGCCCAACGATCCGAGACATTGCCCAAGTGGCGGGAGTATCCCCCGCGGCGGTGTCATTTGCGTTGAACTCGCGCCCGGGAATCTCCCAAGCCACCCGCGAGCGAATCCTGGATGTCGCCAACCAAATGGGTTGGACCCCTAACGCCGCCGCCCGGGCGCTGTCCGCTTCCAAGGCCCACGCCGTCGGCTTGGTGATTGAACGCCCCCAAACGTCTTACTCCTCTGAACGTTTCTTCTTCGACCTGATGGTAGGCATCGAGTCGCGACTGAAGCAGGCGCAGCTGGATTTGGTGCTGCAAATGACGCAGTCCCTGGAAGAAGAGATGAGCATTTACCGCACTTGGTGGGCGCAAAAGCGGGTTGATGGGGTGATTGTGGTGAACCCGCGCTCCCACGACCCGCGTGCCCTGGTGCTCGCTGAACTAGGGCTGCCCGCAGTGTTCGTGGGCGAGCCGGTGGAGGGTTTCGGCTCGGTAGTGGGTAACGATGCCGTCATGATGAAGACGTTGGCTGAGCATCTGATCGCGGCTGGGGCGCGGCGCATCGCTTACCTGTGCGGGTCCGCCGCCCTCGTCCATATTCAGCGCCGCCAGCGAACACTGTCGCGGTTTGGCGCCCAACACGGGGTGGATGTGATGATCGCGGCGGAAACCGATTACGCGGAGGCTTCCGCGCAGGCGGAAACCGCGCAACTACTGCGCTCCCCCGCCCGGCCCGACGCCATCATTTTCGACAACGAGGTCCTGGCCCTGGGTGGCACCCAGGCCATCGGCGAAGCGGGGTTGAAAGTTGGCCACGACGTGCTGACGGCGTCTTGCGAAGACTCCCCCATTTGCCGGGTGCTTAACCCCGCGATCACGTCCCTGGCTCGCTCCCCCGCCACCATGGGCGAGCACGCCGCGCAGTTGCTCACCGCCATGCTGGACGGGGAGCCCGCGCGTACTTTTGCCGAGGGCGTTCCCCGCCTAGTCGTGCGAGCTTCCTCTTCCGCAGGCAAGCACTAGCGGGCGGCCACCTTACAGTGCCGCCCGCCGTGCTCTAACTTCCGGGGCACTAGGCCCACCGGCGCGGCACTGACATAGTTCCAGGCGCGCGCACGCCCAGGTTGGTGCCGTTTAGTTGGCCTCTTTCAATGCCCGCGCGAAAGTCGGCGCCACCGGCAGATCCGGCAGCAGCAGGCACTGCACCACGTGATAAGCATCCGGCTTGCCGGGCCAAGTAATGGTCGAAACTTGGTTCTTTTCGTCAAGCTCGTGATACCACTGCCCGGGCTTTTCAATCAAGTACCGCTGGGCGTAATCCCACCACTGGTCACACTGGTCTACCAACTCCACTTGCAACGCTTCGGCGGTGGCAGCGGCAGTCTCAGTTTCCGAATCCTCCATCCGGTACCCGCCCTCGCCCGCCAGTGCGGAAGCCAGCACGGTGGCGGCGCCCAAGGCTTCGCACAGCACCCAGTGCATGCGTTCACGCGCAACCGGCTCACCGTCCTCGCCGGTGGTGTAAACGAAGCCGTCTTCGCCGTCGGCGTGCCACCCGTCAGCCACCGCCCGCTCAAAAAGCGCGCGCGCCGCGGGGAGGATCCACGTCGGCGCCTGGCCTTCCTTTTGCGCTAGCTGAGCGCCGGCGTGCAACGCCAAACGCGCCCACTCCAATCCATGCCCCGGGGTGTAGCCGTAAGGACGGAACGGATCTTTGGGTTTGTCGATGTTGTAGTCCGGCAGCGCATTCCAGTGGGCGTCGAAGTGTTCGGGAATGCGCCAGTCATTGCTGCGCGCCTGGCCGTCAATCACCCACTGCAAAATTCCCAGCGCTCGGCGCAGCCACTTTTCATCGTCGGTGGCGTCATAGGCCGCCAGGTAGCACTCAGTGGTGTGCATGTTGGCGTTCACACCGCGGTAATCTTCAGTTTCAGTGAAGGTGCGGTCAAAGGATTCGTAGACCTTCTCCGCTCCATCTTCCCACCAGCGTTCATCCTGGTTCGCGAGCGCTTCCTCCAGCAGCTCCGCGGCGCCTTCAATCCCGGCGATTTTTGCCGACGAGGCTGCCAATACCACGAAAGCGTGCGCGTAGGAGGCCTTGCGATCGTCCACCGGGTGCAGGTCCGCCAGGTGGTGCGAAACGGCGGAGAACCAGCCACCATAGTCGTGATCTTTAAAAGCGTTCCGCAGGCTTTGGACCCCGTGCGCGGCGAGTTCTTCAGCGCCTTCGAATCCGCGCAGATGGGCGAGGGCGAACACGTGCGTCATGCGGCAGGTGATCCACAACTCCACCGGGCGGTTGGTATCTACGCTGCCATCGGAGTTGAGGTAGCCGAAGCCAGTTTCCACTCGCGCCTGGCGAGCGAATTCCAAGATCCCTTGCAGGTCTTCGCCGCGCGCTTGGGGGGTGAAACTGCGGGCATTTTGCTGCACGACGCTCATAAGTACAGGCTCCTTAGATAGGTGGCTGACCGTCCTCGTGAATGGGGACAAACCGGGGAACTTGGAGGCGTCGCGAAGCGTGCACGCGACGCTAATCACACTTTCTTATCGTAAGGACAGTTACGGGCAATCTCAATCGCCTCTTCCACGCAGGCGGGCAGGGAACGCACACGCGTGGCACTGGGGGCGGCGTCAACGCCCAGGTGGCGCCCGACGAGCACCAAGTTCATCTCATCCGTATCCAGCCCTCCGATAACTGCGGGATCTGCCACCAACGTACCCAGCACGATCACCGTGTGGGCTCCCAGGTTGCGGCAGTAGCGCTGCACCAGTTCGACAATGTCTTCAGGGTGCACCTCCGGGTCGGAGGCGGGAACCACCATGGGGACGATGCGGGCTTGAATACCTTCCCACTGCAGGGAAACCCCCACGATGTGAGCGTGCAATTCGCGGGCGTCATCGGAGATCACCAGCACCGGGCAGGAGGGCTGGGAGGAGCGCAAACGGTTCTCCCCCTGTTCAGCGACCTCGTAGACCACTGACAGGACCGCCTGGGTGAGGGTGGTGCGCGGGATCACGCCGGGGAGATTGCCGGCGCTGGGGTAGCGCATCTTACGCAGCACCGGGCCGATGTAATCAGACCAGGTACGCAGCAGGCCATCACGGGAGATGAGCACGTCCACCTTCCGGCGCAAATCTTCATAACAGCCGTTGTTGGCATCTGCCAGTAGGTCTTCCACGTCGGTGTTGTCACCTACATAGGTGACTACCTGCTGGGCTTGCTGCACGGAGGCCACGGCGTCGGAAGGGGATACCCCAGAGCGCACCAGGCGCAGTACGTTTTCGAGGGCTTTTATTTCCTCCGGACTGTAGCGGCGTCGTTTGCCGGCTTCGCGATGTTGGGGGCCGAGGCCGTAGCGGCGCTCCCAAGTGCGCAGCGTCGAGGGCGAAATACCAAGTCTTTGCGCAGTCGCGGTGATAGTTAAGGGCACCTCCGCGAGGTGGGTGGTCAGATCCGGGCGTGGCATCTTCCTGCACCTCCTTTGCGTCGACGACGGTCTAGAGCCGAAATCCTCACCAAATTCCTAGTGTGATTTATATCTCACTCGCGTCGGAGGAGGTTATTCGCCTGGGATTTAACGATAACGATTCTCACCCTGACGGCTAACACCCAACCGCGCTTGCAACCAGTTTTGGCTGATTGGACGGCTTTTTCTTCCTATAACGACATACTACGCCCCGCGGACAGGCTTCGCAGAACTTGACGCGCAAAAAAATATCTCCTGAACTATTTGCGCAACATGCTTGAACAACTTATGCACCACTTGCTAACATACTTGTGAACACAAGCACGTTTCGGCTTCTTTTTAAGAAAGGACGGCGCCAACATGACTGATGTTTCGCGTCTACCGGGCCCCGTGATGGATCGTTGGGATTGGCAGTACCAAGGTGCTTGCCGCGATATGGATACAGAACTGTTCTTCCATCCCGAGGGTGAACGCGGCTCCACGCGTCGCCGCCGTGCCGCCGCTGCCAAAGCCGTATGCGCCACCTGCCCGGTACTGGAACAATGCCGCGAACACGCCCTGCGGGTACACGAACCCTACGGTGTATGGGGTGGCATGACTGAAGAGGAACGCCGCGAACTGATTAACCGCAAGCGCACCCGCCGCACGGCTTAGCCACACAGCAGTTTAAGAAGACCGCCAGGTTTACCATCCTGGCGGTCTTTCTATTGCCGCATCGCTGCGCCTGCACCCGTCCGTCGGCCACCCGCCGTCCTGCTACCCTTTCGTCGCCCCAAGTCCAGCACCGCTCTTGCAGACCACTCCCCTGCTCAAAACCCATCGTGAGCAAATAGGCCAACATCCGACCCAAAACTGGCCAAATACCTCACGGTGGCCAACCGCACCCTATTACCCGAGGACGATCCGCCCCGATCCGAACCCACCCATCCTCGCCAACCCGGCCCCAAACCCACCCATTTCCCACCGTGAGCAAATACGCCAACATCCGACCCAAAACTGGCCAAATACCTCACGGTGGGGATGCGCGGTGGAGCGCGGCAGGGGCGAGGGATGGAGTGCGGTGGTGACGGGCGATGGAGTGCGGTGGTGACGGGCGATGGAGTGCAGTGGTGACGGGCGATGGAGCGCGGCGGGGATGTGGGGCGGGGCGGGGGCTACGCGGCGACATCGTAACAGTTCGATAACGTTTGCTGTTTAAACGTTATAACCGCGGGTTTGATGTGGGCATACTGGGATCATGACTCACCGACGAGTTACCCTGGCCGACGTTGCTGCACGCAGCAACGTATCTGTCGCGACCGCTTCCTGCGCGCTCAGCGGCAACCGGGAAGATCGGTTCTCGCCGGAAACCATCAAACGAGTCATCCAAGCCGCCGACGAACTCGGATACGTCCGAAACCAGGTGGCTTCCTCCCTCAAAGCGGGTCGCACCAGAACCATCGCGCTGTTCTACTCCGCACCGATGGACCGATTCATCGAACGCTTCCAACTGGAACTATCAAAACTGCTGTCTAACCAGCGCTACACCTTGGTCGCCATCGCCGTGCTCCCCGACCGCAGTACCCAAATAGATCAGGCCATGAGTTCAGGCATGTACGACGCCGCGATCTTGGCCTGCGACCCGGCGATCAACTTAGAGTTCGTAAGCCGGCACGCACGCCCGCCGATCCCGGTGATGGCGATCAGCCCTGGGGAGGAACTCGACCACTACGACACGGTGATCACCAACGAAGCAAGCGCCATCGAAAAAGCACTGCAATACCTGCTAGATACCGGCGCGCAGCGAATCGGCTTCGCCTCCCAAACGGAAACCGTACGTGACGCCCACGCCAGCCAACGCTGGCAAGCGTATTGCAACTTCATGGAAAACCGCGGCCTCACCCCTGAACTGGTGCTCACCTCCGGGAAAGGCATGCACGAAGTTTTCGACGCCGGTATAAAGCTCTTCACCGATGCTCGCGAAACCCCCGCCGCCATTTACTGCGATGCCGACCGCGTGGCCATCGGCTTGCTGGTGGCGGCACGCTCTTGCGGACGCAAAATC
This sequence comes from Actinomycetes bacterium, assembly GCA_023389315.1. GTDB lineage: Bacteria > Actinomycetota > Actinomycetes > Actinomycetales > Actinomycetaceae > Gleimia. Next base: position 17,970 of record JAEWEQ010000036.1, read on the forward strand.
CCCGAGCAGCTACAGCTGGTTGGTACCGGCGCCTCCCTGGAGTCGGCGCACACCCAACCGCCGCTCACCACCATTGGACTTTCTGACGAAGCGATCCACACTGCGGTAACGCAACTCATGCAGCGCCTGCGTTCACCGCAAACCCCAACCCAGGTGCTGCACCTTCCATGGGAAGTCTTCTTACGGGGAACGACCTGGGACCCGGCACCGGCAGACGCCACCAAAAAAGCGCCGGAACCGAGGACCACACCGAAACCCCCTTAATTAGAGGAACTCAAGGAAACCCGTCCCCCCGACCACTTCGACAACAACTACAACATCAACCAACAACCAACTAGGAGTGCAACGATGCAACGTCCAATCATTAACCGCCGCAACTTCCTCGCCGCCCTCGCCTTCACCGGCGCCACCACGTTGGCGGCCTGCTCCTCCCCCAAGGGAGTGGGCGGAGCTGAACCCGCTGCTACCGCCACCGCCGGCGGTGTAGAAGGCGACCGCACCGGGAAAGAACTCCTCATCTACATGTCCGCCGGCCGCGATTACCCGGCCTATCTGAAAGTCGCGGAAGAGTTCGAAAAAGCCCACAACGTGAAAGTCACAGTGCAGTACTACCAGTGGGGTGACCTGCAGCAAAAACTCACCGCAGATTTCCTCTCCGGCTCCACCCCCGACCTCGTGGAAGAAAACGGTGGCTTCTGGTCCACCCGCTTCGGCCAAGACGGCAACATCATGGCGCTCGACCCGTTCCTCGAAAAGGAACCCGGGTTCCTCGACGACTTCGTGGAATCCGGCGTGGAAGTGCGCCAAGAAGGCGGGAAGACCTACGGCATTCCGCTGCACGTGACCATGGGTGGGTTGGTATTCGCCAACCAAGAAATGCTCGACAAAGCCGGCGTCAAGATGCCCACCACCTGGGATGAGTTCAAAGCCGCCGCCCAGAAGATCCAAGAAAGTGGCGTGGAGTTCGGCTGCGCCCTCAACAACGACTACTCCTACGGCACCCCGTGGCTGGTGCAAGCGGGTGCGACCTTCACCAACAGTGACGAACCGCTCTCGCCGGCCGAAGCCGCCACCAAGGCCCTGCAGTTCCAGCAAGACCTGATCTACAAGGACAAGCTCGCCCCCGTCCCGGTGGCCTCCAACGACTACGCTGCTCCGCGTAAGGTGTTCACTTCCAAGCGCGCTGGTCTGATCATTTCCGGACCGTGGGACATTGGCGCAGTGCGGAAGGAAGACCCGAACTTCCCGCTGGCCGTGGGTGCCCCGCTGAAGAACGCCGAACATAAGACCACCATCGCGGGCTCCGGCCTGATGATCCCCACCAAGAGCCAAAACACTGAACTGGCTTGGGAGTTCATCAAGGCCATGACCGCCAAGGACGTCCAAGAGCAGGTCACCAAGGAAGTTGGTATGGCCATGTCCCGTAAGTCTTGGGCGGAGTCCGACACCGTGAAGAACGACCCGATCGCATCAGTCGTCGCCAAATCCCGCGAATACGCCAGCGCCGTGGACCGCGAGTTCTGGGCCAGCGAAAACATGGCGAAGATCGCCGATGCGCAAAAGGCGATGTACGAAGAGGTGATCCTCAACGGTAAGGAACCCGGACCGCAGGTGGACAACTTCAACAAGACCGTTGCTGGTTTGCTCAAGAACTGAGCGCTCTAGGAACTTTCCATGAGTTCAACTCCACGTCGTCGGCGAATGGGAGGGATGCGGCGGCGCCAAATGCGCACCGCCTATCTCTTCCTTTCCCCGGCTATCTTGTACTTCGCGCTGTTCATGTTCTGGCCGCTGTACGAAGAGTTCCTGCTTTCGTTCACCCGCGGCTTCACCACCCTGCGCCCCGTGGGGTGGGAGAACTACACCTCGTTGCTGTATGACCCAGACGTACGCAACGCCTTCACTATCACCGTCATTTACGCCACCTGCTCCCTGGTCATCGGAGCGGCCCTGGGCCTGATATTGGCATTGATTCTGAATCAAAATTTCCGAGGACGGACCCTGGCCCGCACCATGATCCTGACCCCCTACATGACGTCGATTGCCATTGTGGGTCTGATGTGGCGCAATATTTTGGACCCCACCACCGGCATCCTCAACAGCCTTTTGAGCACCATGGGTCTGCCCACCCAACAGTGGCTGAGTACCGCCCCCTTGGCGACCCTGGTGGGAATCACCGTGTGGCAGGAATCTGGGTACTTCATGCTGTTGTTCCTAGCGGGCCTACAGGGCTTGGATCCGCAAGTTTACGAAGCGGCCCGCATCGACGGGGCGGGGCCGTGGCGCCGATTTTGGTCCCTCACCTTGCCACTGCTGGCACCCACCACGCTGTTCGTGGGGCTGGTGGGGATGATCTCCACCCTGCAGCAGTTCGGCTTGCCGTATTTGGTCACTAACGGTGGTCCCGGTACCGCCACCAGCTTGTACGTCTACCAGGTTTACCGCGAGACCTTCCAGTCGGGGAACCTTGGTTACGCTTCCGCCATGAGCTTCCTGTTCTTGGTGGTGATCATGGCGCTCAGTATCGTCCAGATCAAAGCCGGCCAACGTAAGGAGGCATTATGAGCACCGCTCCCGCTCCCCTGGCTCCGGCACTGGACGCCAAGGAGGATGCGCGCGCCAAGAAACGCCACCGTCCTCGCCAAATGGCACAAGACGAACTCTTCCCCGGAGCGCGCCTGCTGTCGCTCGTGCTGGTTTGGATCGTGGCCTTGATCTGCGTGGCCCCCCTGGTTTACATGGTGTTCCTAGCGTTCCAATCGGATGCGGAAGTAGCTGGCGGCTCCGCCGTGGTATTCCCGCAAGAGTGGCAGTGGGAGAACATCCCGCGCCTGTTCGAAGCCGCACCCTTTGGCCGTTTCCTGTTCAACTCGGTGCTGGTGGCGGGGCTGATTACGCTTTCCCACCTGACCTTCGCACCGCTAGTGGGCTACGTGTTCGCCAAGTTCGACTTCCCCGGCAAAACCTTGTTCTTCATCATGATTCTTTCCACCATGATGATCCCCTTGTTCGTTCGTATGATCCCGCTGTACGTGTGGTTTTCCCGCATCGGCTGGCTAAATACGTACCAGGGTCTGGTGATGCCGTTTTTGATGAGTGCGTTCTCCATTTTCCTCATGCGTCAGTTCATTTCCGGGGTCCCGGATTCGCTGATTGAGGCCGCCCGCGTGGATGGGGCGAACGAGTTCCGCATTTACTGGTCGATCATCTTGCCGCAAACCAAGTCGGCGCTCACGGTGTTGGGGTTATTCACGTTCGTGTTCCAGATGAACGAGTTCTTGTGGCCGTTGATCGCAACTTCGTCTGAATCCATGCGCACCATCACCATTGGGTTGTCGATCTTCCGCGGGGAGAGTTTCACCGCGTGGAACCTGACCGCCATGGGTTCACTGATGCTGTTCTTGCCGGTCTGCCTGCTGTTCGTGCTCACCCAAAAGCACATCGTGCAGGGTATTGCGATGACAGGGATTAAGTAAGATGCGCCTTTCTGAAGCTTCCAGACATACCGCGAAGTCTCGCGATCCGCGCCCCTCGTCCTCGCCTGAGATGCACGAGGACGGGGCGGGCCTTGGAAACAGCCGGCCCCGTCCCAACGTGGTACTGATTTGCGTTGATCAGTGGCGCGGCGATTGCCTATCCAGCCAGGGACACCCGGATGTGGAAACCCCGTATCTGGATTTCTTGGTTGGTAATGGGGCGAGCGCCACCAACGCTTACGCCGCTTCCCCCACCTGCGTGCCGGCGCGTATGAGCCTGATGACTGGGCTCAGCCCGCAAACGCACCGCCGGGTGGGTTACCAAGATGGTGTCACTTTCGACATTGAACACACCTTGCCCGGTGAGTTCAAGGCTGCGGGCTACCACACGCAGGCGATCGGGAAGATGCATTATTGGCCCGAACGCAACCGCATTGGGTTTGATGACGTTAAGCTCCACGATGGTTACTTGCACTATTCGCGTGACCGCGAGCGCGACCCTGCCTGGTATGACGACTACCTGGTGTGGTTGCGTGAGCAAGAAGGCACCAGTGCGGTGGAGGACTATTTGGATAATGGGGTGGAGTGTAACTCGGTGGTGGCCCGCCCGTGGGATAAAGCGGAACGCCTGCACCCCACTAACTGGGTGGTGAGTGAAGCGATCCGCTGGATGTACCGGCGCGACCCCACCTGCCCGTTCTTCCTCTACCTGTCATTCCACCGTCCGCACGCGCCGTACGACCCGCCGCAGTGGGCGTTTGACCGCTACGACACGGGGCAGTTGCGCGAGCCTGCAGTGGGTGATTGGGCGGATCCGCTGATGGCGTCGGAGCAACGCAACTGGGATCCGACTGCGCATGCGGCGGTGTACCGTCCTCGCGATATTCAACGCGCTATGGCCGGGTATTACGGGCATATGACGCATATCGATGGGCAGATTTCCCGGTTCGTGCAGGCGGTTGGGGAGTTCAACGAGATTCCCAATACGTATTTCGTGTTCGTCTCTGACCACGGCGACATGATGGGTGATCACCATTTGTGGCGCAAGGGCTACCCGTATGAGGGTTCGGCGCGCGTGCCGCTGGTGATCGCGGGCCCGGGGATCGCGCCGGGGACCACTATCGAGCAGGTGGTGGAACTGCGTGACCTGATGCCAACGTTGCTGGATTTGGCGGGTTTGCCGGTGCCGGAGTCGGTGGAAGGGCGCTCGTTGGTGCCGTTCCTTATGGGTGCCGAGGGCGGTGCGACTGCCCCGGCTACCCCGGGTGCCGGGGGCGACGCGGGTGCGGGTTCCGAGGGCGACGCGGGTGCGGGTTCCGAGGGCGGTGCGGCTGCCCCGGCTACCCCGGGTGCCGAGGGCGACGCGGGCGACGCCAGTACTGCTTCCCCCGCTACCTCCACCCCAGCGCCGTGGCGCGAATACTTGCACGGCGAACACGCACTGTTTGGCCAGTCGATCCATTGGATCCGCTTTAGCCACTACAAGTACGTGTGGTTCTCCACCTGGGATGAGTACCAGTTGTTTGACCTCGACGCTGATCCGCAAGAGCTACACAACGTGGTGGATCAGGGCGACTACCAGCAGGTGCGCGACCAGGCGCACGGCTACCTCGTGGCCGAGTTGCGCGGCCGGGAGGAAGGCTTCGTGGACGAAAACGGCAACCTGACCGCTGGGCGCCCCGTCGGCAACGTGCTGAGTGAGAGCCACCAGCCCCAACCCGAAGGCCGCTAATCCCCCACTGCTACCGGGCGGGTTCGGTGTTCTCCTGAGCACCGCCCGCCCGGTAGTAGTGTTTAATGGCTAGCGCCTGCTCCACTTCCCTATCCAGGTCAGCTTTGAGACTGCGGGCGTAGAAATCATCGGTGGCCGAGGCGCCCGCAAAACTGAGCGCCGCCACCGCCGCCAGCAGCGAACACACCTTCACATACGCCACCGTCAGCGGCAGTGTCACGTCATTGACGGTGAAATACTGCACCGGCATTTGGGTCCATTTACTCTCCGTCACCGCAGGAATCGCCGCCACCGAGAATCCCAGCAAGAATACCCATACCACGAGGGCGAACAGCAGCGCTTGCCACAGCTGCGCCACTGCCTGCAAGACCACCAGATTAATGGTTTCCAACCGCGTCACCGGGACCGAGGACGTTCCCGTGGGGGAAGTGTCAGGCTGTGACTTCGCGACCGTCCTCGGGAATGGAAAGACGTCTGTTATGAGGTCGCGGTGGGCACCCAAGTCCACGCCCTGTGCGACTAGGTCTTTGACTCGGTCGGCGGTGGTGAAGACGACCAGCGCTAGGGCCAGGGCCAGGAGGATCGCCAGCACGGACGCTAAGCGCTGGGCAGACATGGCGGCGGTGACTTGCCAGGTTTCGGCAGAAAAGTAAGCGAAAAGGAAGGTCAAGATGGTGATCGGCAGGGCTTTGGCGGCGAGCGGCACGGCGGTCGAAACTTGGTTGCGAGCCCGCTGCCAGGCGCTGGCCAGCACCGCCCCGACCCCGACCTTCACCACTGCCAGAGCCACCAGGACGAGGACGATGCGCGCCGCCATCCAACCCAGGATGCGCAGCGGGTGGGAGGAGAAAACGCCGGAGAAGTCAGCCAACAGGCGTGCGATCAGGGGTGCGGTGACGAACCCCGCCAGGGATACGACCCCCAGCCAGGTGCGCACTTTTTCGCGTTGACGTGACACTACCCAAGCCAGCAGCAGGCTCAGTAGGAGGCCAGCGACCGGCACCACCAAGGTTGCTAGGGCTACGAACTCAGCGAAGGTACTGTCCGCGTTGGCGGCCCCGGAGGACGCGGGTCGGTCCAAAACATCGAACAGCGGTGAGCGCAGGATGAAAGCCATGAGCGCTGAGGTGATAAGGATCGACACCTGTGCCACCACCGCGAAGGTTGCGGTTGGAGCCAGGCGCGCCACCAGGTTGCGCGGGTGGGCATGGCGGGGCGCGAAGGCCGGCAGGCCGTGGCTGATGAACCAACCGGCGACCGCCCGGCTGACCGCCACCTGACTCACCGCCACTTTGGTGCCGTCGTCCATGTTTCGGGGGTTGAGGCCGCGCGGCGTGGATCGGCGGCTTTTGTACGGCTTAGAACTCAATTATTAGCTTCCTTTTGCTCCTTAACCTGCCCCGGGCACCCCGCTCCATCCACCACCGTGAGCTATTGTGCCAGTTTTACAGGCAAAGTTGGCCTATTAGCTCACGATGGGTGAACAGGGGTGGGTTGAACAGGGGTGGGTTGAACAGGGTGGGGTGAACAGGGTGGGGTGAACAGCGTTGTGGGGATGTTCCTGGGGGGTGATAAGTAAACGCGGCAGGCTGGGTCAGTTCCAGCTTGCCGCGTTCACTTCACGCTTGGGGCGTTACTTGGTCACAACCGCCAGCACGTCACGGGCGGACAGGATCAGGTATTCCTCACCCTGGTACTTAACCTCGGTGCCACCGTACTTGGAGTAGATGACGACGTCGCCTTCGGCTACGTCCATCGGCACGCGGTTACCCTTGTCGTCGATGCGGCCGGGGCCTACCGCCACTACGGTGCCTTCCTGCGGCTTTTCTTTGGCGGTGTCCGGAATGACCAGGCCAGAGGCAGTGGTCTGCTCGGCCTCAACCTGCTGGATCACAATGCGATCCTCGAGCGGCTTAATGGAGATCGACATCTGTCGCACACTCCCCTTCTTCATTGCTTGTGGCGCGGGGCGCCGGTTACCTGCCTCAGAGCCGCCGTCGCGGGGGTTCGGCCTGAGAAAACTGTCGATACGGCAGTCGCCGTGTCTGGTTATAGATTAATGCCCCACTTAGCACTCTTGCAAGCTGAGTGCCAAAGGTGGATTTACTACCGCCCCCACCACCCACCGCCCTCGCGCCACCGCCGGTAACATGGGCACTATCCCCATTCGAAAGGCCCCCATGACCGTCGACCCGATAGCCGCCGTCCTCGCCCCACCTGCCTACCAGCTACTGGAGCAACTCACCGGCCACGAGGACGCCGCCACCGTCCTCGCCGATGCTGACGTGGATGCCACCACCCGCGCGGCGTTGCTCACCCAGTTGGAACTGCGAGAACGCGGGGTGGAAAAATTCGGCAAGTGGGCCGCGCAGCTGCTTTTCACCCGCGACGGACTCGAACAAGCCACGCACCTGCAAATCGCTGCCTTGCACGCCCAGCGTTACCTGGATGCCGGGGTGAAAGTGGTCGCTGACCTGGGATGTGGGATCGGCGCGAACGCTTTCGCCCTGGCTGGCCTGGGCCTGCAGGTGCGCGCCTGGGACCGCGATTCGCAGGCGGTGGCGGCGGCGCTGGTTAACCTGCGGTTCTTCCCTGACTGCACCGTGCAGCTGGGGGACGTGACTGACCTGTCGGTGCAGCAGATGGCCGAGGACGGGGTGGAAGCGATCTTCGCTGATCCTGCTCGGCGCACCGGTGCGAAGGGCGGCAACCGGCGGATCTTGGACCCGCACAAGTGGTCCCCCACCTTGGATCAGGTCCTGGGGTGGGGACAGACCCTGGCTGAGGGCGGAGTGGAGAGGCTGGGCGTGAAGGTCGCCCCAGGTTTGGATTATCGTTTCATTCCCTCCCACTACCGGGCGCAGTGGATTTCACGTGGCAGCGCGGTGGCCGATGCCTCACTGTGGTCCCCCGGCTTGGCGCCCGAAGGGCCGGGGCGCACCGCGGTGGCACTAAGCGCCGACGGCCCGCTGCGGCTTAGCTTCGACGGCGACCCGCAATCCCCCGCCGAGCGCGTTCCGGTGGGCAAGCTGGGCGAGTACCTGTGGGAGCCGGACGGGGCGGTAATCCGGGCCGGCACGCTGGCGCAGTTCGCCGCCAGCGCGGGCGCCGGCGGGTGCGTGTCGGAAAACATCGCCTACCTCACCGCCGACGCGCCGCCCGCCGGGCAGTGGGCGCGCGGGGCCGCTTGCTTCCGCGTGTTGGACGTGGTGCCGCTGAAGACCAAGACATTGACGAGTGCGGTGCGCGAGTTCTGCGCTGAGCGTGCGGTCAGCTCGGTGGAAGTTAAGAAACGCGGGGCGCAGGTGGATCCGGGAGCGTTGCAAAAGCACTTGAATAAGGTGGTGCGCGCCAGCGGTGGCAAGGTCGCGAGCGCTGCGGCCAGCGGTCCGGCGGCCGGCGGCGCCGAGTCCGGGAAAACCGCGGGCCCTACGGCCAGCGGCGCTGCGACCACTGCTAGCCCCACCGCACCGGCCCCGCAGGTCCTCACCGTCGTCCTCACTCGGGTCGCCGGACGCCACCGCGCCATCTTATGCGAGCGCTGCCACTAACCGCGCCATCCGCGAACGCTGCCCCCGACCGCGCCACCCTGCGCGAACGCCAACCCCGCCCACCGTCCTCGTTAATCAAACCTCCCGGCAGGCTCCAGATAGTGGCCAGATCGCGCGGTTTGCGGGCCACTGCCATAGGCTAGAAGGACGTTGGGAGGGCTCGCGGAAAGGAATAACCATG
>JAEWEQ010000032.1 GCA_023389315.1 Actinomycetes bacterium
AATCGTCAGTGGAGGCATTGTCGATAACCACCACTGCGTCCGCCCGGCGAGTCTGGGCAGCTAAACCATCGAGGGTCTGTTGCAAAAGTTCCTGGCGGTTCCAGGCCACCACCACCGCCACTACCCGCGGTTGGGTCCGGGTCATGGTTTCTCCTTCACACCGACGTCACAGTAGTTGATACGCAGCAGCTTAGCCTGTCCCTGTTGGTCCACCACTTCGGCGTAGCCCGCCTGCGTGAGCCCTTCCAAGCCGGCGAAGAACTCGTAGCGTTTAGATGGGTCTTCTCCATTCCACAGGTAGTGGTCACCAAAATCTAGCACCCAGTAGGCGTGCCGCTGCTGTACGGCCTCACAGCCGGTGGGCTCGTCCATTATTTGGTTAGCGGCTTTTCCCAGTCTCCACCCGTGGATTCCCCCACCTTGGGAGGCCAGGTCAGGGAACACCGGTTGCCGGTCCGCCAGTGCCCACACGAACGCCGCACCCGTCCAGGGGTTGCCAAGCACCGTGTCGGTGGGCGGCACGTGCTGCCCCACTCGTTTAAGTAGTTGGTATTCATCCGCAGTGAGCATCCCGGTTTTACCCGCCTGCGAAGCCGGCAGCAGGTAGGCGTCTTGGGTGTAGGTGGCAAGGAAGAAGAACCCGGGCATGATCTGACTTAGTGCGGCAACGCCAACCATCACTGCGCCGCTAACGCGTCCCACATTGCCGAGGACGTTCGGCACGTTGGCAATGGCTTGCTTCCAACTCTCGCGCCAGCTTGTGCCCCCCTGCACCAGCTGGGCCACTGCCCGTGCCACCTGCAGGGTTCCCAGCGCCAGTAACGGCACCGCGGTGATTGCCAGCATGGCCGCAAGGCGCATGGGGTCGGCATAGAAGAAACCAGTTAGGAAAGCCCGCCGTGGCAAGTTCCAGTCCCCATCGGCGACGATGAACAAAACCGTGGTCAGCAGGTGGGCTAGCACCAAAGGTAAAGTGTGGATCCGCTGCAGTGCCACCCACGCCCCGACTACCACTAGCAGGCCCAAAATCCACGACAGAACGAACCCGTGGGAGAACCAAGTGCCAGCCGCCAAGGTAGCGGCCTTAATGAAGGCAATGGCGAAACTCGCCGAGGTTGGCTGCCAACCGTAAGGATCGAACGCTTGCATAGCGGCCAGGCGCGGGACCAGGCCAGCTGCCAGGTACACCGCCGCCACCAGCAACACCGTGAGACCTGCTGCTATGGCTGTGTCGTGCGTGCGCGGATATTTGGCCGCGAACCGTCCTCGCGGAATCAACGCGACCACCCGGGCGGCTACGAAAGCGGGAGCCAGCAGGACGATCACCACCACTGTTGCCGGGTGGGAGATCCCAATTCCGGCAGTCGCCAGCGCAACCATTATCAGCGTCGCCAACGCTGTGCGCCAACGCTGCGACCAAAGCATGTCATGACCCACCGCCAGCACCGCCGGCAAGAACGCGAACCCCAGGAGATTCGGGTAGAGCGAACCGAAGGTGAAGAACATTTGCGGGAACTGCGGTAGCGCTTGCGACAGCAGCAAAGCTGCCAACAACCAGCCGCGGTTGCCGTTACTGACCGACCACACCAGGCCCGCGAGCGCGAGCGGCCAGATCACGGTGATTAGCGCCAGGGCGGAGGCATTGGCCAGGGTGGGAATGTCGTCTACCAGCGGCAACGCCAGGGCCGTCACCTGGTGCCAGCCGTTGGGGTAAAACCCGTGGGGCTGCGGATAGTAGCTAATGTCCATCTGCCAGGGAGAAGCAACCTTACTGGCGCGGATCACCGCTAACACGTTTAGGTGGTAAACCGCGTCGTAGGTTTGCGACGGGGCCCACGGGTGGGCGATGTTGATGGCGGTGCGAATCCAAGTGAGTAGTCCCACCCCGGCGGCAGTGCCCAGCAGCAGCCGGTTAGAAATGCGCGGGCCTTGCCCGCCCTCAGCCGCGGTATCGGGTTCTTCGCGCAACCAGCGCAGCGGCAACGCCACCAATGCGGCAAGTAAGGTCACACCCAACACCGGTAGGAGTCCGTATTCGATTCCCCAGCGGTGGGCGCCCACCGCGGTGACGGTGGTGATGGTGACGGTCAGTGGTACCGCCAGCCCATAGTGATGCCAGCGTCGCTCTCCAGCGGCAGCCAGTACCAGTGCGCCAGGCGCAAGGTATGCCAGCGCCAGCACCGCGATTAAGCCGGCGAAAGCCAGCCACTGGAGAGTCGAGGCGAACATGGCTTAGGCGTTCGCGTCACCAATCACCATGCGGGTGATGCCCTCCCACTTGGCGGGGTCGGTGGCACGGCGCCCGTCGAAGAGCACCTTAATGCCGGGCAGGTCCGCCGGGGTCATTTCCCGGTATTGGGCGTGGTCGGCCTGCACGATGGCGGCGTCTACGTCCTCGCCCAGGTGGTAGGCGTCCCACCCGAATTTGGCCAGTTCGTCGTCGTTGTACATGGGGTCGTGCACGAGGACGGTCGCACCGGCGGCGCGCAACGCGTCGACCGTGGCGAAGACCCCGGAGAACGCGGTTTCTTTCACGCCCCCGCGGTAGGACGCGCCCAGCACTGCGACGCGCTTGCCTTCCAGTCCCCCGAGCTGTTCGCTAACACGGTTCACCACATATTGGGGCATGCCGGCGTTGAAGGTGCGGGCGGTGCGCACGATGGAGGCTTCCGGGTCGGTGGACAGGTACAGGCGCGGGTACACCGGGATGCAGTGTCCGCCCACCGCGATGCCGGGGCGGTGGATGTGTGAGTAGGGCTGGGAGTTGCAAGCGTCGATCACTCGCTGCACGTCGATGCCCACTTGGTCGGCGTAAACCGCGAATTGGTTCGCCAACCCGATGTTCACGTCACGGAAGGTAGTTTCAGCCAGTTTCGCCATTTCGGCGGCTTCCGCACTTCCCATGTCCCACACGCCGTTGGGAACCGGCAGGTCATCGCGCGGGTCAAACTCAAGGACTGCTTCGTAGAACTCGATGGCCCGCTTAGTGCCAGCTTCGCTCAGGCCGCCCACTAGCTTCGGGTAGCGTCGTAGGTCTTCGAATACGCGTCCGGTGAGGACTCGTTCGGGAGAAAACACCAGGTGGAAATCTTCGCCTTCTTTGAGTCCAGAGATTTCTTCGATCATGGGCTTCCAACGGCCCCGGGTGGTGCCCACCGGGAGGGTGGTTTCGTAGGACACCAGGGTGCCGGGAGACAGGTGTGCGGCCAGGGACTTGGTGGCCTCGTCCATCCAGGCGAAGTCGGGGGCCCAGGTTTCGTCGTTAACGAACAGTGGAACCACCAGTACTACCGCTTCGGCACCGGGAATGGCATCGGCGTAGTCGGTGGTGGCACGCAGGCGGCCAGCGGGAACCAGTTCGGATAGCTTTTCTTGCAGGTGCGCTTCCCCGGGGAAGGGTTCTTTCGCGGCGTTAATCATCTCCACGGTCTGGGCGTTTAC
>JAEWEQ010000087.1 GCA_023389315.1 Actinomycetes bacterium
ATATCCAACACCACGAGCACACGTCCAGGCACGTCGATGCCCCCACCTGCGGTGAGCCTTGGCGAACTCATGCATCCATGATGCGCAAACCAGCATACTTATCAGGCCGGTGATCGACACTTCTCGCACGCCGGTAAGCGCTACGGGACAGACCAACAATCTGACAAGCAAATCTCTGGGAATAGCCCAGCCCAACCAGATGCCTCACGGCATCATGACGGCGAGCTGGGCTTAGAAGTAACGCTGCGACAATTCCTTCCACGCTGCCTTTTCCAGCTCGGCTTGGCCTAACAAGCGCTTCAGAGGCGTATTCTCATCACGAAGCCGCTGTAACTGTTTGGCTTCGCTTTTTGTCATCGCCCCATACGTTGCCTGCCACCGGTGTAAGGTCGCTTCGCTAATGCCCAGCTCTGTCAGGATCTGAGCCGTTGTCGACCCAGTTTGCTTGAGTTCTCGGGCTTTGTCGAGCTTACGAACAATCTGCTCCGGAGTGTGCTTACTGAACTTCTTCACCATTCACCCATTCTCCCCACCCACAGGCAGGGCATCAATAGACAACACTCAAGCCACCCGAACCTAAAAACCCAGAACACTCCATATCCGTCCGTATCGAGGGGAGAATTCGAAAAGAATATACCGCTAGCTGACCAAAGTTACGGGCCACGCGGTTACACTTTCGACTTCCTCGTCAGCTCGCGAATCGATATCCAAAAGCTCCACGATGCCTTGCTGCGTTTCGGAAAAGGCAAGAGCCAAGGGGTGGTGGAGGAGGGCTCCTTCACTGAGGAAGAGTGGAAGCAGGAGATAGCTGCGTGGGAAGAGGAAGAATCGCAGCTTGCCGAAAAGGCGGAGCTGGAAGATGAAGACTTCGGCGAAGAACTGCATTTCGATGATGAAGACTTGCATCTTGACGACAAAAATTCGACGAGGGCATAGACCGGCCTCAAATGCTGAACCCGCGCCAGACAGATGGCTGGTAATTCTGGTTGCCTCTGCCGGACAAAGCGGAGGTGGCCTTTCGGTTTGCGGCTCAGTAGTTTTTGAGACAAATCCACCTGGTTTAATTACAGTTTTGTCCCAATAGTGGAAGAGCTATGTAGCAGTGGCCCACAGGCGATATTCTCTATCTACAGTGGTTTGTACAAACCATTAACCGAAATTCAGTTAGGGGACGGCTCACACAGGGGATGTCGGCACTAAGTGCAGGCATGTTTCGAGTGCGTTGTTTCCGCCCTCGCCCATCCGTTTTCTTAGCAAAACGGATGCCTGGCGGCCCGTCAATGTAGACCCGCTTCGACCAGGGATAAACCCGCCCGGTTGCAGCTCCGCAGAAAGGAACTCAACCTTGAGCTCAGTCCTCCTTGCACTGATCGGCATCGCCATGATGCTCCTAGGCTATTTTGTCTACTCCAAATGGGTAGCAAGCAACATTTTGAAACTCGACGAGAAATTCGAAACCCCCGCCCACTCCATGAACGACGGTGTGGACTACGTACCCACTAAACCACTGGTGCTATGGGGCCACCACTTCACCTCCGTAGCCGGGGCCGCACCCATCGTGGGCCCCGCGATCGCCGTGATCTGGGGTTGGCTGCCCGCCTTCTTGTGGGTGACCCTCGGTACCGTCTTCTTTGCCGGCATGCACGACTTCGGGGTGCTGTGGGCCTCCGCCCGTCACCGTGGTAAATCCATCGGCTCCCTGTCGGGACGCTACATCGGTAGCCGCGGTCGCGGTCTATTCCTGGTCGTGATCTTCCTGGTACTGCTGATGGTGAACTCCGCCTTCGCGGTAGTGATCGCCAACCTGCTAACTTCCACCCCGTCCGCGGTAATCCCGACCTGGGGCGCCCTGGTCGTCGCGGTGCTGGTCGGGCAAGCCATCTACCGACTGAAGTGGAACCTGCCGATCGTCTCCATCGTCGGTGTAGTAGCCCTCTATGCGCTGATCATCACCGGCGACATGTACCCGGTGGTGCTGCCCGAAACCGTGCTGGGAATGGGGGCGAAGACCTTCTGGATTGTGGTGCTGTTCCTCTACGCCGGTATTGCCTCCATGCTGCCGGTGTGGGTGCTGCTGCAGCCGCGCGACTACATCAACGGTCTGCAGTTATTCATTGGTTTGGGCCTGCTGTATATATCGGTGCTGATTTCGCGGCCCACCATTGTGGCGCCAGCGTTGAACTCGGACGTGCCCGCCGGAACGCCCTCGATTGTGCCGCTGTTGTTTGTCACCATCGCCTGTGGTGCGGTCTCTGGTTTCCACGGCATGGTCGCCTCGGGCACCACTTCGAAGCAGTTGGATAAGGAACCGCACGCCCGCTTCGTCGGCTACTTTGGTGCCGTGGGCGAGGGCCTGCTGTCCTTGGGTGCGATCATCGCCACCACCGCTGGGTTCCAGTCGTTGGCGAACTGGAAGGAAATCTACTCCGCCTTCGGTAAGGGTGGCGTTGGGGCTTTCGTGGATGGCGGCGGTGCGATCCTCGAATCTGCTATCCACATTCCGCACTCGCTCTCAGCCACAGTGCTGGCCACTATGGCGGTCCTGTTTGCTGCTACCACCATGGACACCGGGATACGTTTGCAGCGCTTCGTGGTGCAGGAAGTTGGGGAGATGTGGGGCATCAAGCTCAACCCCATTGCCGCTACCGCAGTGGTGCTGGCGATCTGCCTGGGGCTGGCGTTCTCCGCTGGTGGCGACGGTGCCGGTGGCATGATCATCTGGCCGCTGTTCGGTACCACCAACCAGTTGATGGCGGCGCTTTCACTCGCCATCGTCGCGGTAATCTTGCTCCGCCTGGGCCGACCCGCGCTGCCTGCGATTATTCCCTTCGCTTTCATCCTCACGGTCGCGCTGTATGCGCTGGTGGTGCAGATTGGCACCTTCTACAGTGAAGGTAACTGGCTGCTGCTGGTACTCGACATCATCATTCTGATCGCTGCCATTGTGGTCAGCATCGAATCGGTGCGCGCCATGGTGGCTGCTAAAAAGACACCGAATGAGACAGAAGAAATGATGGTGGACATCGCCAGGTGATCGCCTCTTCTGCTCCCGGACCCGCTCCGGATCCTGCTGCTGGCAGTGATCCGGAGCGGGTTTCGGTGCCGCCGTCGGCTGACCCCCGCCCGGCCTCGGAGGCGGCGACGCCGGAGCTCACGCGCTGGGAGCGTTGGCGCCGCAACTGGAAGACCTTTTCCCGCGACCTGGCCGAGTTCTACCACGCCCCCTACCGGCGCACCATGGCCCGGGCAGCGCGTGACGAAGACGACCTGTTCATGCTGATTGTCCTCGGCGAAGCCCTGGGCCTGCCCAACCCGCTCGCCTACGAAACTGTGGAACTGTATCCGCTGCTGCTCGAGGACGTACACAAGTGGCATCTGCGGGCCGGGTTCGAGCGTTCGCCCTTCGACCAGTTTGGATGCTGCTAATGACTGCAATGCGTGAGCTAGCGCTGTCGGCGCAGGTTTTGTTCTTCTCCGGCAAAGGAGGGGTCGGTAAGACCACGCTGGCTTCTGCCACCGCCTTGGCGGCGGCGCGCCAGGGTAAGCGGGTGCTGGTGGTTTCCACCGACCCGGCGCACAACTTGGGACACCTGTGGCAGCGCGAAGTGGGACAAGAGCCGGTGCAGTTATGGTTCCCTGGCGACCTCCCAGCCGCCTCCCCATTGCCGAGGGCGGGGCGCGGGGAAGTACAGGGCGTGGAATTGGACGCCGCCGCCCTCGCCGCCGCGCACTTGGACAGCGTGGCGCAAACTCTGCGCGGTTTCGTTGCCGATTCCATGCGCGGCCACCTGGATGACTACATCGACTTGGTGCGCCAGGCTCCGGGGACCCATGATTCGGCACTTTCCCAAACCATCGCCGAACTGTGTGTGAAACAGCGAGGCGACTACGACTTGGTCATTTTCGACACTGCCCCCACCGGGCACACCGCGCGCCTAATGCACATGCCGCGCATGCTTAGCCGCTACAGTGAAGCGCTGCTGACCCGGCGCAAACGCGCCCAGGATTTCGCCGACGTGGCGACCGCCCTCGGGCAAGATAACCGCGATCGGGAGCGCGATGACCGGATAGCGGATATCCTCAAGGGGCGCCAGCAGCTGTTTGAAGATTTCCACGCGCTGATGGTAGACCCACGCAAGGTGGCTTTCGTGCTGGTGCTGACGGCCGAGCGCATGCCGGTGTTGGAAACCATTGACTTTGCGGGAGAACTCGCGCGGCTTTCAATAGAGGTAGGGGCGACGGTGGTGAACCGGCGTACCCCTATCTCCGATGTGGAGCTACTGCAACAGCGCCGCCTGCTGGAGGATGAGTACACGTCCCAACTGCGGCAGCAGCTGCCCGACATTGCGCTGGTTGAAGTACCTCAACTGGTGGGGGAGCCCACCGGGGTGGAGGCGCTCACCGAGGTCGGTGACTGGCTGATTTAGCTGGACACCGACCACCTCGCAATGGAAACTTCCA
>JAEWEQ010000009.1 GCA_023389315.1 Actinomycetes bacterium
CCGCCCAGCATGAGCGGTAACG
The DNA here is from genome assembly GCA_023389315.1 of Actinomycetes bacterium. Classification (GTDB taxonomy): domain Bacteria; phylum Actinomycetota; class Actinomycetes; order Actinomycetales; family Actinomycetaceae; genus Gleimia. Next base: position 23 of record JAEWEQ010000009.1, read on the forward strand.
CCACGTTTTCTTCATTGCTCAGTTCCGGCAGCAGTTGGCCGTCTTGGAATACGAAACCGCAGTGGCGCAGTCGCACGCGTGCACAATCCTGTGCTTTCAAGGCGGTGATCTCGGTACCATCGAGCCACACTTGGCCGCCGGTGGGTTGCAAAATTCCGGCCAGGGCGTGTAGCAGCGTGGATTTGCCGCTACCGGATGGCCCCATAATGGAGACCTGGCAGCCAGCGGGGATGTCGAGGTTAACTCCCCGCAAGGCTTCCACCGGGATTTGGTCGCGGTAGAAGGTGTGCGACAGGTTGCGCGCCAGCAGGTGGCCGCTGGCACTGGGGGTCGACTGGGTGCTAGCCGCAGCAACGGCTCGGGATAGTTGATTAAGGTGTTGGGGTGCCATGTCTTAATGGTCTCGTTTTGAGCACGCGGACAATATTGGGGGATGCCCGGGTTTGTCCCTGGTTCACCCCCGAGTTGGCCCGTAGTTTTCACAGTTGCACGACTGTGACCGTTAAATCCCCGCTTAATGGCTCCCCACCGCGTAGGCTTAAGGTATGTCACAGCTCACAATGCATGCGCAGTTGGATGCGCTCGCCGGGATAGACCGCCCGGCGGGGATTGAGTTGGCGACGCTCACCCGCTACGACATCCCCGCCCTCGCCGCTCTATACCTGGTCGCCTACGATTCTCCGGAAATCGCGGAGAATCTCTTCGAAGCCATCGATGAGATGCGTATGTCTTTCGATGGTGCTTTCGGTGAGGTACTGGATAATTCCTTCGTCGGGGCTTGGCTCAACGGGGAGTTAGTGGGTGCCATTTTGGTCACCGTTGATCCGCCGTGGGACGACGTGGATGGTCCTTTCATTATTGATCTAATGGTGGAGCCAGAGTTCCGCGGTCGTGGGATCGCCACCGCGCTGATTGGCGAAGCCGCCCACCGCATCGCCCAAGCAGGTTACGACAGTGTGGGGTTGCGGCTTGACCTCAACCAAGCCAAGGCTGCCGCCCGCTTGTACGACTATTTGGGCTTCGAACAAGTCGATTAGAACTACCGTCCAAACCCCGTTAGCGTTGGCAACCGGGGCACCAGAATAGGCGCCGCCCCGCCATGGGTTGTTCCCCAATGTGCGCGCCGCAACGCAGGCAGGCTCGGCCACTGCGATGGTAGACGTAAAAGCGTTGTGCCTCTTCGTCGCCTTCCACCGGTGGGTGCGGGCGGTCCTCATCAGCTATGGTGACGATCAGTCCTTCGCGGCGCCCGCGTTCCAGGTTCTCCACCAGGTCGTCCCACAGCTGTGATAGCCGCCTGCGGGAGACGCGGTTTCCCGGGCGAAATGGGCTGATTCCCACGTGGAATAAGCATTCGGCGCGGTAAATATTTCCGGGTCCGGCAACCACCGATTGGTCCATCACCAGTTCCCCCACGGCCCGCGAGCGCGCCCGCACCGCGTCCACGAAACGCCGTTTGTCTCCCGGCTGTGGGTCCAAGGGGTCTGGGCCTAGCCGGTCAATAATTGCTTGCGCCGAGTCTGCATCTAGTATTTCGCACCGGTTCGGCCCTGAAAGGTCAGCTACTTGAAAGCTCCCGGCCATGCGTAGTCGCACTTGGCCTACCGGGTCTGCGGGTGCCTCATCAAAGTCATGCCAGCGCCATTTTCCGTACAGTCCCAGGTGAATGTGCACCCAGTGGGCGGCGCGATCCCATCCGGATTCTTCCTCGAGGGCGGTCCCGCCGTTCGTCTCTACCCCGCCGTCCGGTGCGTCCCCGTCGCCAAGTGCCACTCTGCCGTTGGATACTACCCCGCCGTCCGGCTCTACCTCGCCTAACCTTTCGCTGGGCGCGCAGAACCCCAGGAACAGGTGTTTGCCGTGGGCTCGGGTTGCCACCAGCTGGGAGCCGTCTAGCAGCTGCGCTCCCTCACGGAAGCGTCCTTGCGGGGATGAGATCGACAGCACTTGGTGAGCAAAGGCGGCCGACAGTTGCGCTGCTTGGCGGTGAATCACATGTCCTTCGGGCACTCCACCATTCAATCAAGCCACCCGGCGGCAAGCCAATTTAGGCACAATAGAGGTATGACGGTAAGCGACGAGAATCTGATCATTTGGCACATTTACCCCCTTGGAGCACTTGGCTGCTGCCCCACCGATAGCGACCCTCATGCCGGGGGAACCCTGTCGGACCTGATTCCCTGGCTGGAATATGCCAAAGATCTGGGCTGCAACGCCATCGCGTTGGGCCCGATTTTCGCTTCCTCCTCCCACGGCTATGACACGCTCGACTACTATCGCATCGACCCGCGCCTGGGCTCGCGCGACGATTTCGACGCTTTCTTAGAGGCTGCGAAAGCACTGGAACTGAAGGTGATTCTCGATGGCGTGTTCAATCACGTAGGTCGCCACCACCCGGCAGTGGAGGAAGCTCGCCGCCAAGGGCCCGAAACCTCCTCGCCGTGGAAACTACGGGCGGACTACCGGCCGCTGGAAAACGGCGAAGAACCAGCGTGGCACTACTTTGAAGGTCACGAAGGGCTCATCACTGTCGATCACGACCAGGCGCAAACTCGCCAGGCCATTAGCGAAGTGATGAACTACTGGCTGGAGGCAGGCGTTGACGGCTGGCGTCTGGATGCCGCCTACGCGGTGGACCCCGACCTTTGGGCGCAAATCTTGGCGCCCGTTCGCCAGCGTTTCCCGCAGGCGTGGATCGTGGCGGAAGTGATTCACGGTGATTACCTTGACCTGGCTCAACGCGCCGGCTGGGACTCGATCACCCAATACGAACTGTGGAAAGCCACCTGGTCCAGCCTCAATGATGGGAACTTCTTCGAACTGGACTGGACGCTGCGGCGTCACCAGGAACTGTGCCAGCAGTTAGTGCCCATGACGTTCATCTCTAACCATGACGTCACCCGCATCGCGAGCCAACTGACCAACCCCGAACACGTGGGGCTGGCGGTGGCACTGCTGGCTACCCTGCCCGGCCAGGTGAGTGTTTACTACGGAGAAGAAGTGGGGTTCACCGGTGTTAAAGAAGAGCGCCTGGGTGGGGACGATGCTATCCGCCAGGCCCTACCGGCAGATCCCAGTCAGATGCGCGACAATGACCGCGCGCAGCGCTTTTGGCACTGGTACGCCTCCCTCTTGCACGTGCGCCGCACCCACCCGTGGCTGCAGCGCGCGCAAATCGAAGTTGAGCATTTGGAACACCAGGTGCTGCGCTACCGCTGCAGCGGGCCAGATGATTCCCTGGTGGTGGTACTCAACGCCACCGACCAGGCGCTACCGCGCTCAGGCGATCCGCTCAGTGATATCACCGAGGTGATCGCCGGGCAGTGGGATGAGGGCGAGGACGGTGCCGGCCTGCGCGCTAACGCCTACTTGGTTGGCCGCACCCGGTAGCAGTTCGCTGGCGCGTTGAGTGCCGGCCTGCGCGCCCACGCTTACCTGGTGGGCCGCCCAGTAGCCGGGCACTTACGCGCTGGGCCGTGCCCCTAAAGGACCGGGGTGTGGCGGATACTCACCGTCATATCCCGGGAGGCGCCCGGCTGAAGCTGCAACACTCCTTGGCATTCACTACGGTTGAAGGCATCCGTCATGCACTGGCAGTATTCCACCGCCACCGCTTCGCCAGGGCGATCGTCCAAGCATTCCCCGGTGAAGATATGGAAAATCCCCACCCCGGTGGACAGCGGATTACCGCTTTGCGCGATCACCTGGGTGGTAGCGCCCGAGGCGTGATGCAAGGTCGCTTCCACGTGCGCCCGCTCCCCCGGCTGCATGGTCAGGTCCGTGAAAGCGGTGTCCAGTTCCTCAGTCAAATCAATGTGGGCCTGGCCCGACTCCGGATCGAACCCCTCGTAGAGGGCGAATGCTTCTCGACCTTCCAGCGGAATTAGTGCCTCGTCGGTGAGAACCCGAGTGCGGGCGGGAACGCTCAGCCACGCGCCCTCGCGGCCCCCGTCCAACTTGATGTAGGGGTGCCAGCCCAGTGCCACCGGGGCCGCCGCGTCACCGTCGTTAGTGCAGTTAAGCCGCATGAACAGCTCCCACGAATGCAGGCTCTGTTCTAGTCGGTATTCCACCGTAACCGTCAGTGGCTGCGGGTAGACGGGGCTGTCCACGCGGGTGCGCAGTACCACCCGGTCAGCTTCTTGTCGGACCAGTTCGTAGTCGGATTTCGCCACTAGCCCGTGCAGGGCTTCTCGCACCCCGTCCTCGTTGGGCCCACAATCATAGGTTTGCCCGCCGTGGCAGTAGGTGGCTTCCCGGATGCGGTTAGACCAAGGTGCCAGCAAGGCACCGCGGTAGCCGTCGAAAACTTCCAGTTCGTCCTCGTTGCGATATCCGTCGAGGACGTCCACTTCCCCCTGCATCTGGCCGCCGGCATCGCAGGTCGGCACGGTCCAGCGGGTTACCACCGCACCACGGGAGGCGATGGTGGCGACGGAGGCGTTGGCTTCGATAGTGAAGTATTCGGTGGTCATGTTTCTCCCCTTAAAACAAGCGGTGCCACTATCGCCCGCAGACAGCTGGGATGGTGGCACCGCGTAGAGTTTGGAACCTTAACGTGGAACCACAATCGATACCAGTTTAGGTGCTCGTACAATAACCTTCAGCGGATCCCGCCCATCTAAGGCCTTTTGGGCAGCTTCAGTGTTCAATGCCCGGGCCGCCAGTTCGTCCTCGTCAATCGAGGGCGGTACCTCCAGGCGGGCACGGACCTTGCCTTGGATCTGCACCACGCAGGTGACGGCGTCTTCTTCCAACAAGGACTCGTCTTCCACCACCGGGAAGGGGTGGCGCTGCAAGGATTGGGCGTGTCCCAAACGCGCCCACAGTTCTTCACAGATGTGCGGGGCCATGGGCGCCAACAGCAGTACCAGCGGTTCGATGGCTTCGCGCGGCACCCGCTCCAGGCCGGTGAGGTGATTGTTGAGCACAATCAGCCGGGCAGCGGCAGTGTTCATGCGCAGATGAGAGTACTCCTCCGTAACATCCGCAATGGTGCGGGCCACCAGCTTGCGGGTGGGCAGGTCAGCGGGCTCATCAGTGACGGTGAGCTCCCCGGTCTCCTCATCGATGGCGTTTCGCCACAGGCGCTGCAAGAATCGGAAAGATCCGACGATGGTGCGCGTCACCCAGGGGCGGGAAAGTTCCAGCGGCCCCATCGACATCTCAAACAGGCGGAAAGTGTCCGCCCCGTAGGAGTCGCACATCTCATCGGGGGTGATGGAGTTCTTCAAGGACTTACCCATCTTCCCGTATTCCTGGGTGACGGGCTGACCTTGGTAGGTGAAACCGGTCTTCTCATCCCCCTCAACCTCATCCGCGGGCACGTACTGGCCGCGCGAATCCACGTAAGCGTAGGCCTGAATGTAACCTTGGTTGAACAGCTTGTGGAACGGTTCGGAAGACTCCAAGTAGCCCAGGTCGTGCAGGATCTTGTGCCAAAAACGCGCATACAGCAGGTGCAGCACGGTGTGCTCCATGCCGCCCACGTATAGGTCGGCGCCACCCGAACCGCCGGCTTCGCGCGGCCCCATCCAGTAGGACTCATTGGCCGGATCCACCATCTGGTCGTCATTGTTGGGATCCAGGTAGCGGATCTCATACCAGCAAGAACCCGCCCAGTTGGGCATGGTGTTGGTGTCACGGTAGTAGGTCTTTACCCCATCCCCCAGGTCCAACTCCACCTTGGTCCAGTAGTCGGCCCGCCCCAGCGCGGCCTCGGGCCGGGAGTTCGCATCGTCGGCCTCAAAGGTACGCGGACGGAAGTCGTCAACCTCCGGCAAGGTCAGGGGCAGCATCGCTTCGGGGATGGCGTGGACGCGACCGTCCTCGTCATACAGCACCGGGAAGGGCTCCCCCCAGTAACGCTGGCGAGAGAACAACCAGTCACGCAACCGGTAAGTGGTGCGGGCGGTGCCGATACCGCGCTCTTCCAACCACGCGGTGATGGCGGCGATAGCGCTTTCCTTGTCCATCCCGTTCAAGTCGATGGAGTCGTTGGCGGAGTTCATAATCACGCCGTCACCGGTCCACGCCCCATCTTCGTGTGACTCATCCGCAGTGATGGTGGTGATGATATCAATGTTGAACGTCTTGGCGAAGTCCCAGTCGCGCTCGTCGTGGGCGGGCACCGCCATGATGGCACCGGTGCCGTATCCCATGAGGACGTAGTCGGCGACGAAAATCGGGATGCGTGAGCCATTGACGGGGTTGGTGCCGAAAATACCGGTGAACACGCCAGTCTTGTCGGCGCCCTCAGCCATGCGCTCCATTTCAGTGCGCCCACTGGCCCACTTGCGGTAAGACTCCACTGCCTGTGCCGGGGTGGCGTGACCGCCGGTCCACTCCGGGCGGGTTCCTTCCGGCCAGTTGGCGGGCACCGTCAGGGTCCCAGATTCCGCGTCCCCCACCAGCGGGTGTTCGGGAGCAACCACCATGAAGGTGGCCCCAAACAGGGTGTCGGGGCGGGTGGTGAACACCTCTAGATGCTCCAGTTCACTGCCTTGCCCGGGAGCCACGTCAAAACGCACCTGGGCGCCTTGGGACCGGCCAATCCAGTTGCGCTGCTGGCTGATTACTTTCTCCGGCCAGTCCAGGGTGTCCAAGTCATCAGCTAGGCGCTTACCATAAGCGGTGATGCGCATCATCCACTGGCGCAGACGAGTCTTGAAAACCGGGAAGTTACCGCGTTCAGAGCGGCCTTCGTTGGTGACTTCTTCATCGGCGAGGACGGTACCCAATCCTGGGCACCAGTTCACCGGGGCTTCAGCCAGGTAGGCCAGACGGTAGGAGTCCACCAAGTCGGCGCGTTCGCCCTCCTCCATCTCTTCCCACGGTTTTTCCGGGGTGGGACGGGTGCCGTTTTCGAACTGCGCAATCAGTTCACTAATGGGTCGGGCAGCGCCCTGACCACCGTCGGGACGCTGGGCTTCCTCGTCGTAGTAGGAGTTGAAGATCTGCAAGAAGATCCACTGGGTCCACTTCACGTAGTTCTCATCGGTGGTGGCCAGGTGGCGGCGCGCATCGTGGGACAGTCCAATGCGTTTTAGCTGCTTGGAGATATTCGCAATGTTTTGTTCGGTGGTGATGCGCGGGGGTTGCCCGGTTTGGATGGCGTACTGTTCGGCCGGCAAACCGAAGGCGTCAAACCCCATGGTGTAGAGCACGTTCTTGCCCTGCATGCGCTGGAATCGGGCCATCACGTCGGTAGCAATGTAGCCCAGCGGGTGACCCACGTGTAGGCCAGAGCCCGAGGGGTAGGGGAACATGTCGAGCAGGAAGTAGGGCGGCAAGTCACTGCGCGGACCGGCTAGGTCGCCGGCGGGGTTGTCGGCGTGGAAGATCCCGGTTTCGTTCCAGTGTTGTTGCCAGCGACGTTCAATCTCACCGGCCAGGGCCGCATCGTAGCGATACGGCGTTTCGCGGCTGGTGTCTTCGCTCATTTTCGTTTCCTTACTGCAGGCAGTTTTACCGCTCGATTGCTCGGTGCCAGCTGTGAACTGGCGCTAAGTTTCCAGGTGTCAGATTACCGTATCAGGGTGTGGTTGCTGCTAATCGTCCAGGTTACGGAAGGTGGCGGATGCAGGAGCTGCGGACGGGCGGTAGCGGCACACTGCGTGAGCGGTGGCGGTGGCGAATGCAAAAGCTGCGGGCAAAACAAAAGTGGCCAGTAGCATTTGCTACTGGCCACCCGTTCGCGTTTAGCGTGGCTTACGCCGCGGCAGCCCCTACCCAGGGGCAGTGTCTACTTACCGGCAGCGCTTACTCGGTGGCAGCGCGCAGGAACCAGGCCTGCTGCTCCAGACCACCAACAATGCCGATGAGAAGGTCGCCGGAAATCGGGTCAGCTTCATCAACATCCGGGATAGCTTCGCGCATCTTGTCGCAGACAGCCTGAATCTGCTCGGCCATCTGCAGGTAGGTCTTATCTACCGCGAGCACACCGCCGTCAATGTCGCCGATGCTCTTGGTGCGGGCCACAGTTTCCGGGCGACCATCGGGGGTCCCGCCCAGGGTGGCCAGACGCTCAGCTACTTCGTCCAGGTCGGTGCGCACCAGCGCCACCACCTCATCCAGCGCCAAGTGCAGGGAGCGGAAACGATCGCCCTTAATGTTCCAGTGGGCTTGCTTGCACTGCAGTTCCAGGGCGATCAAGTCCACTAGAGTCTGCTGCAGAGAATCTGCCAAAACGCCTTCAACCTTTACCATATTTGCATCTCCTTGGTCGGTAGCGGAACCACTAGTAAAGCCTTGAAATACGGGCTTTACCTCAGTGGTTTGAACAATTCGAGTCTATCGCACTGCGGCAAAAACCGCGCGTTGGAGACCTTGAGATACAACACCCAGGATAGGGTTACCTAAAATTGTTCACCCCTTAGCATTTCCCGATTTTTCACCCCCGAGTATGCGCACAATAAGGGTATGACAGTTTTCTCCCGCATCATTGAAGGTTCCATCCCCGGTCGCTTCGTGTGGGCCGATGACGAGTGCGTCGTCTTCGCCACCATCGAGCCGGTACGCCCCGGCCACGTCCTGGTGGTACCGCGCCACCCGTACCCCGCGTGGACCGACATGCCACCGGCCCAGGCCGCACACCTAATGGAAGTGGCTCAAACCGTTGGCAAAGCCCAGCTGCAGGTGTTCGAATGCGAACGCATCGGCCTGACCATCGCCGGTTTCGAGGTTCCCCACACCCACCTGCACGTGATCCCGCTACGGTCCGAGGCCGACCTCGCCCTCGGCAACGCGCAAGCCGTGTCGGAGCAAATCCTGGAATCCACCATCAATGCGCTGCGCTCCCAGTTGGAAGCCGACGGTCACGCAGATAACGTACCCACCACCATCGACTCCCCGGCCCTGGATTAATTCGCGTCGCGGCGAATCACCCGGATAGAGGCGGCAAGGTGCTCGGCTAAGTCCAGTTCCTTGCCATCAACTTCAACGCTGACGATGCCGGTACCTTCGATGCGTTCGCGCACCGTGATCCACGCTGAGGGCACGATGCCGCGCGCCTCGAAGTAGCGAAGCACCGCGGGTTCGGCGTCGCGGATACGCGCAATCTGGCGTTTTTGCCCCACCTCGGCTGCTTCCAAACTAATCGGCTCAACTTCCGTCAAAGACCCGTCGGCGGCTGGAATGGGATCGCCGTGCGGGTCGAGGGCGGGGAACCCCAGAACCTTATCGATGCGGTCAATGAACCGGTCCGACACGGCGTGTTCTAACTCCTCGGCTTCTTCGTGGACTTCATCCCACGAAAAACCCAAATGCCGGTGCAGGAAAGTCTCCAAGATGCGGTGGCGGCGCACCATCCGCACCGCCTCAGCGCGGCCAGCTTCCGTCAAGCGCACTCGCTGGTAAGGCTGGTGGTCGACCAGGCCGGCCTCGCGCAAGCGTCGCACGTTCTCAGAGGCGGTGGACGGGACCACCCCCATCATGTGCGCTAGATCGGTGACGCCCACCCCGTCCTCGTCCCATTCGGCAGCCGAATAGATGGCACGCAGGTAGTCTTCGCCCACCATGGTGAGTTCACGTTTGTTTTTCATAGCAGCGCTCCGATCTGGGTTCGCATACCAATAATGATGGCCAGTGCCACCACCAAATGAAGCACCAGAATGTAGGCCCAGGTATGTGACATAACGGTGGCTGAACTGGGTTTCTTACGCATCGCTACCAACGCTTGGGGCAGCAAAATCCCAGCGGCGAAAAGGGTGGCCGTCCACACCACCAAACAGTAGGGACAAAGGGTGCGGAAAGTAACGATGGAGTGATACAGGAACCAGGCAACGAAACCCACTCCCCCGGCTCCCGCCAATCCCGCCGCCATCCACAGCGAGCGTGGAAGGGGGAAGAACATGGCGAAAGTGGCCATCACCATCAGCATGGCGAAAGCCACCATTCCCAGTACCGAGTTCGGGATCCCCAGGATGTGCGCTTGCGTGCTCATGAGGGAAGCACCACAACCGATCAGCGGGCTAATGTCACATTCGAGGGCGGCCCCGGGGTTAGACATGTGTTTGAGCTCGGTTAGCAGCAACTTGATGGAGGCGCCGCAGCCAAGGATCCCAGCTGCCCACAGCACTATCGCATTGATGATTCCTAGCCTGACTCGATTACCGGATTGGGCGCTGCGACCTCGTTGCCGACCAGTGGCTGCCATAGGGAGGAGTCCTTTCCTGTCGCCTCCGCACCAGGGCGGGTGGCTTCAACTTGCCTTCTATCATATAGGCCGCAGGCGAGCGGCGAAATGCTGCGCAACGCGGCGGCACATGCACGCGAGGGCCGAAGCCGGTGGCTGCAGATGTGGCCCATCGCGCAGTACCTGAATTTGGCAGCGAAGCTCACAAGCGCGTAAAGTTATCTAACGCGCGCCGTTAGCTCAATTGGCAGAGCAGCTGGCTCTTAACCAGCGGGTTGGGGGTTCGATTCCCTCACGGCGCACCACTTGCCTCCGGGCAGTGATCCACGCGCCGTTAGCTCAATTGGCAGAGCAGCTGGCTCTTAACCAGCGGGTTGGGGGTTCGATTCCCTCACGGCGCACTTTCCATTTAAGGGGTGCTCAAGACGGCACAGAAGCTGTTTTATAATCGACCCCATTGCCGACCGGATTAAGTCGAGGAGATTACTGTGCGATCGCTGAGTGCAGATGAAGAACGCCTCATTGCCGCCCTTCGAACCACCTTGGCAAGCCAGCCGCGAAATACCATCTCCACTGCCCGTACTCGGGAAATCTGTCGCCTGGTGGCGGCCATGACCAAACCCCAACACGATGCCTTCTCTCACCTCGGCCCGCTGTGCACCACCGCTGACCTGGTTGATTGGATGGGGGTGTCCCGCCAAGCCATCAATAAGGCCGTGAAAGAAGCCCGCATCCTGGCGATCCGCCACCAGCGTGGAGACTGGCGCTACCCCACTTGGCAGCTGACCGAAGAAGGACGCATCGTGCCGGGGCTGAACCGTGTGCTGGCGCGCCTACACAATATCTTGGACCCCCTGGAGGCAGCCGCGTGGTTCATCCAACCGTGCCGCGCGTTGGAAGACTCCACCCCGGCTGCGTGGCTACATCAGCGCCGCTCCCTCCACACCCTGGTGGCGGCCGCAGAGGATCGGGCGCGCCGGCGCTAATCATACGTCCCGCAGTACCTGCCCGGTTCAGCCCAATAACTGCTTCACTGCCTGCGCCCCCCGCTCTACCTCCGCGTCCGTCATGGCGCTGTAGAGGGGAATGGACACCGTTTGGTCGAAACATTGCGATGCCACCGGCAAGTCCGCTGCCGACAACTGGTAGGTATCGCGGTAATACGGGTGCAGGTGCAATGGGGATGAAATGCACCGAACAGCCAATTCCGAACTGGTAGAGGCGCTCGATGAAGGTGTCCCGATCCATCGCAAGCTCAGAACGCTCCCATTTGGCTAAGATTTGCTGGCCCGGACGCTAGCAGCCCAATTCGCGGCGAATCCGCTCCACGTGGCCCTTAGCTCGCACGTTGTACCAGGCGTGGGTGACCTTCCCGTCTTTGCCGACCACCACGGTGGAGCGGATGACGCCTTCGATTAGCTTGCCGTAGTTCTTCTTCTCCCCATACGCTCCCCACTGCGTGAGGACGTCCTTGTCAGGATTGCCCGCCAAAGGGAACGGGAGGGAGTATTTTTCTTGGAACCCTTCCAGCTTGTCGACCTTGTCAGGCGATATGCCCACCACGCCGTAGCCGCAGCCCAGCAAGGATGCCATGGAGTCCCTAAAGTCACAGGCCTCGGTGGTACAACCGGGGGTGTTGGCGCGCGGGTAGAAATACACGATGATGCCGCGCTCGGCCTGTTCCAGCCGGTCGTGCAGGTCGTATTCCCCGTCGGTGCTGGGGAGGGTGAAGTTCGGTGCGGTTTGTCCAATTTCAAGCTGTGCCATGGCACTATTGTCGCAAACTCCCCCGCCATCTGCGATCGGAAGGATTGCCATGACTACCCTGCCACCAAACTTGCCCCACCCGCCTCGCACCCTCACGGTGGTGCTCTTTGACGGTTTCGAATCCCTCGACGTTTTCGGCCCGGTCGAGGTGTTCGGCCATGCCCCCGACTGGCAGATTAACTACGCCACCGCCAGCGCCCATTTGACCCCTGTGACTTCCGCCCAAGGGTTGACGGTTTCCCCCACCCACCGGCTCTCTGATCTTTCCCGCGCCGACGACATGGACGTCTTCCTGACTCCGGGCGGGCCTGGCACCCGGGCGCTGGTAAATGACGCCCAATTCTTAGACACCCTCACGCAAGCGGCCGCGGGGGCGCAGGTGGTGGCCTCGGTGTGTACCGGGTCGGCACTGTTGGCGCGCGCCGGATTACTCGACGGCTTCCGGGCCACTTCCAATAAGTTGGCCTTCGCCTGGGCCACTAGCCAATCGGCGGCAGTGAAGTGGGAAGGACGCGCCCGCTGGGTGGCCGACGGTAACCGCTGGACGGCCTCAGGAGTGGCCGCGGGCATCGATATGGCCTTCGCCTTAGTGCGGGAAATAAACGGTGAAGCAGCCGCCCAGGAAGTGGCCAAACGCATTGAAATGCAGCCGCACCTAGATGCAGATGATGATCCGTTTGCGGTTGTCCATGCCACCGCTGCCAACTAAAGGCCAGGTAAGGGAGGTGGTGCGCGAGGGGGGACTTGAACCCCCACGCCCGAAGGCACCAGAACCTAAATCTGGCGCGTCTGCCAATTCCGCCACTCGCGCGCAGCGTCTATGTTACCGCACCGGCGGCCAACTCTGCTATTCGCCCGCCGGGCGCCGCGACGTGCCGGTAATCACAGCGTGAGCCAGCACCCGGGTGCCGCGGTAAACCACCAGGGATTGCCCCGCCGCGATACCCCGCACTGACCGGGCCAGCCCCACCGTCAAGCGTTCCCCGTCGACCTGCAGCCGGTCGATCACCACCGGTTCCCCGTGGGCACGCATCTGAGCGTAGAGGCACTGATCGCCCTGTGTGCCGATTGGTTGCGCCTCGGTGGTCACTACCTGCCCGCTTTCATCGGGCGCCAGCCACGTCAGTTCGTCAGCTTCCACCGTATCTACGCTCAGCAGTTGCGCGGCTCCCACCACCACGGTGTTGGTGACGGGGTTAGTTTCCAGCACGTAGCGCGGTTTGCCATCGGCAGCGGGGCGGGTGAGATTCAATCCCTTACGCTGCCCCACCGTGTACTCAAAATACCCCCGGTGCGTCCCGAGGACGGTGCCCTCCACGTCCACGATGGGACCGTCCTCGGCGCCCAAACGCGAACGCAAGAACCCTTGGGTGTCGCCGTCGGGAATGAAACAAATGTCGTAGGAATCCGGCTTGTCAGACACCCCCAGGCCGCGGGCGTCGGCTTCCTGGCGCACCGCACCTTTGCAATCCACCTCACCCAGGGGGAAGATCACGCGCCCCAGTTCTTCCGGTCCCATCACCGCCAGCACGTAGGACTGGTCTTTGGCGATATCCACCGCGCGGTGTAGTTCTTTTCCGGCGGGCCCGTCAATGACGCGGGCGTAGTGGCCGGTGCAGACCGCGTCGAACCCCAGGGCGCGGGCGCGGGTGGCGAGTTCTTGGAACTTGACGAACTCGTTGCAGCGCACGCACGGGTTGGGGGTGCGTCCCAGTCGGTACTGTTCCACGAAATCAGTGATCACGGTTTGCTCGAACTGGTCAGCCAGGTCCCACACGTAGTAAGGAATGTCTAAAGTGGCGGCAGCTTGGGCGGCGTCCACGGAGTCTTCCAAGGAGCAGCATCCGCGCGCTCCCAAGCGGCAGGATTGGGGGGAGGAGGATAGCGCCATGTGAACCCCGGTGACTTCATGTCCGGCGTCTACCGCGCGTGCCGCGGCGACGGCGGAGTCAACGCCGCCTGACAACGCAGCCAGAACCCTCATCCCCATCTCCTTACAGTGTTTCCCTCGCCGGCAACAGTGTTTCCCTAGTCGGCGGCGCGCCACCGCCTATAGGTAGACACCGAAACTATACGTTAAGCCACCGGGCTGACGCCGTCCAGTGCCTGCGCCCCCGCCAAAGCGGCAGGCAATGCCGCTAAGAAAGCATCTAAGTCAGCCCGGGTAGTTTGCAAATGCGTGCAGATGCGCAACACTCCCAGTGCCTGACGTTGAGAGCGCCCCAACGCCAACACCACTTTAGATGGGCGCGTCACCCCCGCATGGCAGGCAGAGCCAGCGGAGGCCCACACTCCGGCGCGATCCAGATTCATCAGCACCGCTTCAGGGTGGGCGGTGGGCAGGCTCAAGTGAATGATATTGGGCGCGCAGTTATCGACCGGCACCGTGGGGCGTACCTCGCTGGGGAGGTTTTCCAACAGGTAGGTGCGCAGCCTGGCGGCGTGCGCCACCAACTGTTCCCGCTCCGCCACGCACGCTTCCATAGCGGTCGCCATCGCCACCGCGCCGGCGACATCCACCGTGCCGGAGCGGCGCTGACTTTCTTGGTCTCCCCCGGGCCGGTCGGTGACTATTTTCACCCCGCGCCGCAGTGCCAGCACCCCAATCCCAACCGGGGCGCCGATCTTATGGCCAGCCACCGTGATGGCGGTGGCCCCTGAACCCGGTAGCGACACCGGCAAGGTGTGGATCCCTTGGGTGGCGTCAATATGCACCAGGGTGTCTTCACCGCAAGCAGCCACGATCTGCTCCGCCGCCTGGATCACGCCCAACTCGGAACTGACCGAAGCGAAGGACACCACCGGGGCGTGTGGGTCAATATCCGCCAACTGCGCCCGACCGTCCTCGCCAATGGGCAGGATTTCGAAGCGCCCACCTTCGCGTTCGATCACGCTGCTTTGGTTCGCCGAGGACGGGTGGTCGGCGGCGCAAACTTGCACCGGCCCCGCGGTGCGCGCCGGGTGCGCACGCCACAGTCCGGTGATTCCCAAGGCGTTGGATTCGGTGGCCCCGGAGGTGAAAATGATCTCCGCGCGGGTGGCTTCCAGGCAGGCGGCCACCCGCTCGCGGGCAGTTTCTAGAAGGTGTTTGGCGCGCCGCCCACCCCCGTGCAGGGCCGCTGGATTTCCGGGGGTTTGCCGCAGCTGCGCCACGGTTTCCAGCCATGCCTGTTCCACCTGGGGGCGCAGCGGCATGGTGGCGGCGTAGTCGAGGTACACCCCGGCGGGAGGCTGAACGCTCACCCTGGGTTACTCCTGTCCCAGGGCTTCCAAGGTTGCGGGGATCACGTCATTTAGGTCCCCCACTACCGCGAAGTCGGCCAGTTCCATGATGGGGGCGTCCGGGTCGTCGCAAATTACCGCGATGTTCTCAGCCGCCTGGATCCCACAGGCGTGGTGCACGGCGCCGGACACCCCCACCCCTAGATAGAGTTTGGGCGCTACCGACACCCCGGTTTGGCCGATCTGGGTGGAGCGTTCCATCCAACCTTCGTCACATACCACGCGGGTAGCTCCCAAGGCTGCGCCCAGTCGATCGGCCAGGGCCTCCACCAACGTCAGGTCCCCTTCGATGCCCCGCCCGGCGCATACCACCACGGAGGCTTCCGCCAGCGGCACCCGCCCGGAAGCGGGTTGGCGCTCCGATTCGATTACCTCCACTGCCAAGGATGATGCGGAAAACTCTACCGGCAGGGGCTGGACTTCCACCTGTGTGGGAGTGTCGGCGGGGACGGCTTCAATGCTGGAGGGGCGCAGCGCCACCACCGGGGTGCCGCGACGCACTTGGAAAGTGGTGGTCCACGAGCCAGCGAGGACGGATTTGACCGCTTCGACGCGCCCGTCGTTGACGTGGCAGGCGGTTACATCCACTGCCGCTCCCGACCCCAGACGCACGCCCAGGGCGGCGGCGACTTCTTTACCGCGATAGTTTGACACGTTCAAAATGGCCGCGTATTCGGGTTCTTGCTGGGCGGCCGCGAAAGCGCAGTCTGCCACGATCCCCCAGGTGCGGGGGGAGACACCATCGAGGTTTGGCACCAACACCCGGTCGGCCCCGAAGCGACCAAGCTGTTCTAAATCGGGCGCCAGGTTTAGTGCGATGGCGTCAATGCGTCCGCTGGTGAGGGAGCGTGCCAGGGTCAGCAGTTGGGTGGATGGCCCGGTAAGCGTGTAACCGTCCTCGATCGACCCCACGTGGTCGGTGATAACTAGGATTGGTTGATCAAGTTTCATCGCTTACTTCACCACTTCTTGAATGTAGCCAGCCAACTGCTCCCCGCCGTTGCCGCTGTCGTTGACAATCCGTCCGGCGCGCTCACCACTGTCTTCGCTGGCGCTGAGAATCTGGGTGCCGGCTCCTTCTTCTCCCACGGCCCACCGCTGCATGTCCACTTCCGCCAAATCGTCCAGGCTCCAGATGTCTAGCGGCTTGCTGCGGGCGGCTTTCATGGCTTTAAAGTTCGGGTAGCGCGGTTCGTTGACTTGGTCAGTTACCGACACCACCACCGGCAGCGGCGCCGCGAGGCGTTCGTTGAACCCATCGGCGGAGCGGGCGATTTCTACCCGCCCGTCGCTGACTTCGATTTCATGGGCAACGCCCAGCACCGGCCACTGCAGGCAGGCCCCCAGGGCGGCGGGCAGCATCGAGGTCATGCCATCAACGCTGGCCATGGCGGCGAATACCAGGTCGATAGGGGCTTCTTCGCTGAGTTGGTGGATGATTCCGGCGAGGACGTGGGCGGTGCCTACCGCATCGGATCCAGCCAGTCGATCATCGGTCATTACCACTGCCCTATCTGCACCTTTTTGCAGGGCCAATAGGGCGGAGTCTTCCGCACCTTCGGGGCCCATGGTGATGGCAATGACTTCCCCGCCTTGGTCTTCCACTAGTTGGACGGCTGCTTCGATGGCGTTTTCGTCCAGTTCGTTCAGGGTGTCATCTTCGCCGCGCACCAGTCGACCATTTTCAATGCGTCGCTCTGACAGTACGTCGGGCACGTGTTTTATACAGACCACAACTCTCATATTCTCTACACTGCCACAATTTTGCGCATAACGCTGTATCCATATTCGTGGTGTGAGCAATACCGGTTAACCACCCGGTTGGCGCCCCGCATCGCTATTTGTGCTATAACTACGCGATTCGTATATCATGCCCAAGGTGGTCTTATCGCCATGCATATTGAACTTTCGTGCAACACGGGGTGAGAACACCACCGCCCGCTAGTCACCCTCGACTAGAGTGGCAACGATGGAACTCAGCCGCAGAACCGGCCAAGCAACCACGAATGGCAACACTTATGACACCCCCTAGCACCCGCCCCCAGAGCGCCACCGCCGGTGGCGATTCATCCACCTCCAGGGAATCGGATGCTAACGACGCCGCCGTCCTCACCATTGCCCCAGCACGCACCGGGATCCACCAACTCGGCGCCACCCTAACCCAACCCGGCGTCGACTTCACGGTGGTCGCGCCGCGAGCTGAAGCGGTCTACCTGTGTGTCTTCTCCGGCCCCGAAACTAGCGCCGTGGAAACCCGCTATCGCATGAACGCCCACGAAGCTGGCGTGTGGTCGGCGCACCTGCCAAGTGCTGGGCCCGGCACTATTTACGGCTACCGGGTAGATGGCCCCTGGGACCCGGCAAGCGGTACCGTATTCAACCCCCAAAAGCTGCTACTTGACCCCTACGGGAGGGGACTGAGTGGCCAAACCCAGCTGGACCCACGCCTGTACGCCCACCAAGTTAACGGTGATTTAGCGCCCATGAGCGCCGACTTCGTGCGCAACGACGATGACTCCGCGCCGGTGACCGCCCGCTCGGTGGTGGTGGACACCGCCGGTTTTGCGGTGGCGAAGAAACCGCGGGTGCCGTGGGAAGAAACCGTCATCTACGAACTCCACGTAAAGGGCTTTACCCAAAACCTCCCCGGCGTCCCCGAAGATCTACGCGGTACCTACGCGGGCCTGGCCCATCCGGCCGCCCTCGCACACCTGCGGGCACTGGGTGTCACTACCATTGAGCTGCTGCCCATCCACGCAAAATTTGATGAGCCGTTCTTGGCTGAAAAAGGCCTCACCAACTACTGGGGGTACTCCACCCTGTCATTCTTCAGCCCCGAGCCGAGCTACGCCACCGCGCAAGCTCAGGCCAAGGGCGCCCAGGCCGTACTCGACGAAGTGCGCGGCATGGTCTCCATCCTCCACCAGCATGGTTTCGAAGTGGTTTTAGACGTGGTCTATAACCACACGGCCGAGGGCGGACTGCCGGGCCCCATGCTGTCATGGCGCGGATTCGACCAGAACCTGTACTACCGCCACACCACCCACCAGCCGGTGCACATGATCGATGACACCGGCTGTGGAAACACCATGAACTTCGACGAAGCCCGCGTGGTGCAAATGACCCTCGATTCGCTGCGCTACTGGTCCCGTGAGATCGGCATCGATGGGTTCCGCTTCGACCTGGCAGCTACGCTGGGGCGCTATTCCACCGGCTTCACCCCGCGCCACCCCTTCCTGATGGCGATTGCCGCCGACCCGCAACTGGGGGCCGATAAGCTGATTGCCGAGCCGTGGGATATTGGGCCCGGGGGCTGGCAGACGGGGAACTTCCCGCTGCCGTGGTCGGAGTGGAATGACCGCTACCGCGACACCATCCGATCTTTTTGGCTCGCGGACTTCGCGAACCTGGAAGCCGGCCGCCCCTCCCAAGGACCCAACGACCTCGCCACTCGCCTGTCCGGCTCAGCTGACCTGTTTGGTGCCACCGTTGGCCACGCCCGTTCACCGCGCGCTTCCGTTAATTTCGTCACCGCTCACGACGGTTTCACGTTGGCGGACCTGACGACCTATAACCACAAGAAGAACTCGGCGAACCTGGAAAATAACCGCGACGGAACGTCCTCGAATATGTCGTGGAACCACGGCGTGGAAGGTCACCGGCGCCTGCCCAACCCCAGTGGCGACAACGGGTCAGACACGCAGATGCTGGCCTCCGTTTTCTACGCGCGCGAACGGTCTATGCGTAACATTTTGGCGACCTTACTGGTCTCCGCCGGCACCCCCATGCTGGTGGCAGGCGATGAGTTCGCCCGTACCCAACAGGGAAACAACAATGCTTATTGCCAAGACAATGAGATCTCGTGGGTGGATTGGCAGTTAGATTCGTGGCAACACGACCTGTTTGACACCACCCGCTACCTGATTGGCTTGCGCCGCGCTCACCCGGTGATGCGTCCGCAGACCTTCGCCACCGGCCACCCGCTGCCCGGTGACACCATTGCGGATCTGTCCTGGCACACGGCGGATGATAAGCCCTTCCAAGCTCACAACTGGCACCAGGTGGCGCACCGCACCTTGCAGATGCACCGCTCCGGTTTCGCCTGCGATGACAGTGACCTGCTGGTAGTTTTCAACGCCACTTTGAACTCCGCCACCGTCAAACTCACGCAGGGGCGAGGACGTAACTACCGGCTGGTATTCGATTCGTCCTGGACTAACCCGTCCCAAGGTGGGGCGATCGCTGACGTGAGTGACCACAGCTGTTGCGATTTGGTGCGTCCCGGTTCGATTGTCGATATTGAACCCCAGTCCATACAGTTGTTCCTCACCCAGTAGCGGCGACCCTCCAGCGGCGGCCGTTCCGTGGCGGCCCTCCAGCGTGATCCCTTCACCGGCGGCCCTCCAGCGTGATCCCTTCACCGGCGACCCTCCAGCGTGAACCCTTCACCGGCGGCACGGGCGGTTGCTAGTGGTGGGTTAGAATGACGTTTGTGACTACAGATGCAGATCGTTTAGCAACCAGTACTGATTCCGCTTCCCTGGCCCGCTCCCAAGCGCGCAGTGCGGAAATAGAAACCGAAATCGACCGCGACCCCTCACGTTTCCGGGTGCTCAGCGGGGATCGGCCCACCGGGAACCTTCACATTGGACACTACTTAGGGACCGTTAAGAACCGCGTGGAGCTGCAACAGCGCGGGGTGGAAACCTGGCAGCTGATTGCCGACTACCAGGTGATCACGGATCGCGATGGTATCGGCCCGGTCCGCGAGCGGGTGCTTTCCTTGCTGACCGACTACTTGGCTGCCGGTTTGGATCCGGAAAAGACCACCATTTTCGCCCACTCCCAAGTCCCGGCCCTGAACCAGTTGCTGCTACCTTTCCTGGCTTTGGTTACCGAATCGGAACTGCACCGCAACCCCACAGTTAAGTCGGAGCTGGAAGCTACCGGCGGTCGCGCCATGTCGGGCCTGATGCTGACCTACCCAGTGCACCAGGCCGCTGACATTTTGTTCTGCCAGGCGAACTTAGTGCCGGTGGGCCAGGACCAGTTGCCGCACTTGGAGCAAGCGCGGGTGATCGCGAACCGTTTCGATAAGCGCTTTGGCCGCGCCACCCCGGAGCGCCCGGTATTCCGTCGACCTGAGGCCCTGCTGTCTTCCGCGGCCCTGGTATTGGGGTTGGATGGGCAGAAGATGTCGAAGTCGCGCGGTAACACCATTGAGCTGTGCATGAGCGCCGATGAAACCGCTAAGCGCATTAAGAAAGCCAAGACCGACGCTGATCGCGTCATCACCTACGATCCAGCTAACCGCCCGGAGGTTTCTAACCTGTTGCTGATTGCTTCGGTCGCCTCGGGTGAGTCGCCCGAAGCCATCGCGGAGTCCATTGGCGATGGTGGCGGCGGAGTGTTGAAGGCGCGGGTAACTGAGGCCCTCAACGACATGCTCGCCCCGCTGCGGGCACGCCGCCAAGAGCTGGAGGCCGATCCCGGCTACCTGTGGTCAGTATTGGAGCGCGGTAACGAACGCGCAAGGGAGGTTGCCGACGCTACTTTGGCTGAGGTTAAGGAAGCCATGGGGATGGTTTACCACCTGTAGGCGGCGACCGTCCTCGATATGGAAACTTTTGGGACCGGGGCACGCAGCGCGAATTCTCACCAGATACTAGGGGCTGCTGCCCCGGCCCTGCTATAGATGGTCTTACACATTTTCACTATGCCGTGACGTTAGGAGACGAAGGTGAGCGAAAGTGGGGCGTTGAAAGTCAAAAAGCCGCGACCGTGGAAGAATTACTTCATCATCGCCTTAACAGTAGCCCTATTGCTCGTAACCGGCTCCGCCTACTTCAACACCGCCAAATATTTCCGCATCACCGCCCTCGATGTAGTTGCCACCGTGGCTCCCAATGGGGACCTGCAAGTCCATGAGAGCCGTGAGTTCAAATTCAAAGGCGACTACACCGCCACCTGGATTAACTTCGGCAGGCTGCATGACTACTCCCAGGTCGACATACAGCAGATCACCAGTGAAAGCTCGGCCGGTACGCACACGCACACGCCCGCCGATTTCCTACCCCAGTGGCGCGACGAAGGTGGACCTGAAGGCTACCGCTACTCCTTCGATGAGGAAAAGAACACGGTTTACATGTTCTTTCCACCCTCCAGTGGCAAGCACCGTTTCAGTGTTGATTACGTTATCAGGGCAGAAGCAACCAAGTACCGCGACGCCGCGCGAATCCACCACGTGTTCCTAGCCGAAGGCTGGGACGTACCAACCCGCAACGTCAACGTCACATTGAAACTGCCAGATGGTGCAAACCCCGATGGGAAGCAAGCCATCTACGCCTGGGGCCACGGACCCCTATCGGGCGAAGTGGAAGTAGATCAGGACAAACATGAAGTCCGCGCGACAGTGGGGAAAGTGGGAGCTGGGGAACGAGTAGATCTAAAAGTGCTGTTCCCAGCCGAGTGGCTCACGCAAGTGGCGGATGATTCCCCGCAAAAGCAGAACCAAAGCGTGGTTGACGCCACGCTCGCGCAAGAAGCAGGATACGCAGATAGTGCCAATGAGGCGCGCACTTTGTACCGCAAGTTAGTGGCTGGCACGCTGGCTGTTCCAGTGGCTATCTTGCTGCTGATGCTACTGGTACAAAAACTACTGCGAATAGAAGCCCGCCCCACCTTCCATGAGCGCTACTGGCGCGACCGCCCCGGCCGCGGACTGGCAAACGAGTTCGGTATCACCGGCGATATTCACCCGGCGGTAGTGGGTTTCAACCGTGAGCGCGGGGACATCACTCACCGGCACTTCAACGCCAACTTAGTCTCACTGGTGAACGAAGGTTGGATCACCTTGAATGAAGTGGGG
Source organism: Actinomycetes bacterium (assembly GCA_023389315.1). Taxonomy (GTDB): domain Bacteria; phylum Actinomycetota; class Actinomycetes; order Actinomycetales; family Actinomycetaceae; genus Gleimia. The sequence continues at coordinate 22,075 of JAEWEQ010000009.1, forward strand.
CCAAAACGGTGGGAACTGGTGGATCAACGCCGAGGCGGTGCCGAACCGTCCAATCTGATCGACATTGCCATGCTCAAACTGATTTTCGACGTGGTCGGCGAAGGCCGCGATCGGGTGACGGTCCAAGACTTCAAGAGGGCCGCTTCGCACCAGGCCGATGCCTACGATAGGGCCTACAAAAAATGGCGCAAAGCCGTCACCTCACAAGCCCGCCACTTAGGTTTGGGGTCACGTAGCTTTAAGCTCATCTCCCGATTTTTCAGCGGGTTGGGGGATCTGCTAATAATCTTCGCGGTGATAGCAGGTTTTGCTGTCTACTCCGTGTGGGGTTGGTCGGCGCTAGTCTTCTTGTCCCCAGCCATCTGCGGTTTCCTCATGAACGCCCTGGCAAATACTAAAGGCAAGCGCTCACGCATGGGAGTGGAACTGGAAGCCTATTCTCAAGGTTTAGAGAACTGGTTGCGTGATTTCACCGCCTTGGAGGAGCGCCCGCCTTCGGATGAAAAAGTGTGGGGTTACTTCCTGGTCTACGCCACTGTCTTCGGGATCTCCCAGGAAGTCCTAGATGCTCTTGTCGCCCGCACCCCAGAAGCGTTAACGGATCAAGAGGTGCTGCGTACCGCTAACTTCCTGGGCTATCACAATGGCTCCGCCAGCTACCTGTCCTCCCCGGCTGACAAGTTCGGCACCGTGCAGCGGCAAAGCGCCATCGCGGTGGCTAAGAGTTCGTCCTCCAGTCGCAGTGGTTCCGGGGGCGGTTTTTCCTCCGGTGGTGGCGGCGGCACCGGTAGCGGTGGTGGTGGCGGCGCCCGTTAGCCACCAGGGCGGGTCGCGCAACTGTTCCTCCCTTCACCTGCGGCGGATACCACCTGCATTTACGAGGACGGGTGGCGGGTACGCGCACCATCGGAAGTACCAAGTAACTGCCCTTTGGCGCAGAAATTCTCTAGGCTAGTTAAGTAGATACGAACTATCTGACCTGGAAGCTTTAAGGAGTCCCCATGGCCATGCCCAAGCGTCGCCCCCAACGGCCCGCCGCGAAACCCAACCAACCCCAGGTGAAAGCCACCGTGGCGTCGGGCAAAGCACCGCAGCCATCCCCCACCGGCCATAAACCCACCGCATGGGAAATTGATGCCGACCACCTGATCCCCCGCATCCCCGCCACCGAGATCTACCCGCAGGTGGAAGGCGGGCGCTGGGCTGCCAAAGCTACCGAAGGTGAAGCTTTCCCGGTGCGGGCCACCGTGTTCCGGGAAGGACACGACGCCCTCGGGGTGGAAGCAGTGCTACTGCGCCCCGATGGCAGTGAACACCAACGCACCACCATGGTTGACATTGCGCCCGGTTTGGACCGCTACGAGGCTTGGGTGGCAGCCGACACTCCTGGTGATTGGAGTTTTTGCATCGAAACCTGGTCCGACCCCTACGCCACCTGGAGCCATGACGCCTCAGTGAAAATCGCTGCCGGCACCGACGTGGACCTGATGCTAGAAGAAGGTGCCCGCCTGATGGAGCGGGCCGCCGCCGGACGGACGCTGCCCGCTTCCTCTACCGCGAAGCCGGTGGAGGACCAGGCCGCCAAGACTGCTCTGCTTGAAGCTGCACGGCTGCTGCGTGACGCCGATGCCTCCGCTCAGCGACGCCTCTCTGCTGGGTTATCCACCCAAGTGCGCCAAGTGATGCGCCGCTTCCCGCTGCGCGACCTATGCACCCGCTCGCGCACTTACCCGCTACAAGTGGACCGTAAACTCGCCCTCTACGGATCCTGGTATGAAATCTTCCCCCGCTCCTACGGAGCCCACCGTGACAGCGAGGGAAACTGGGTGTCTGGCACGCTGCGCGAAGCCGCCAAGCAGCTACCGCGCATTTCTAAAATGGGGTTCGACGTCATTTACCTCACCCCCATTCACCCCATCGGGACCACTTTCCGTAAGGGCCGCAACAACACCCTGGAAGCCGGCCCGCAAGACCCCGGCTCCCCCTACGGTATTGGAGCCCCCGCCGGTGGACACGACGCCATCCACCCCGACTTGGGTACCTTCGAGGACTTCGACCATTTCGTAGACCAGGCCCGCGCCCACGACCTGGAAGTGGCCCTCGACCTGGCGCTGCAGTGCTCCCCCGACCACCCGTGGGTGAAAGAACACCCCGAATGGTTCACCGCCCGCGCTGACGGTAGCATCGCCTACGCGGAAAACCCGCCGAAGAAATACCAAGACATCTACCCGCTCAACTTCGACAACGACCCTGAAGGCATCTACGTGGCGATCCGCGACGTCCTCGACAAATGGATCGCCCACGGGGTTACCATCTTCCGTGTGGACAACCCCCACACCAAACCCCTGCAGTTCTGGCAACGCCTGCTACGCGAAATGCACGTACGCCACCCAGAGGTGATTTTCCTAGCCGAAGCCTTCACCCGCCCCGCCATGATGCGCACCCTGGGGGCAGTGGGATTCCACCAGTCCTACACCTATTTCGCCTGGCGCACCCACAAGGAAGAAATCGAAGAATACCTGCAAGAAGTCGCTAAGGAAACCTCCCACCTGATGCGCCCCAGCTTCTGGCCCACCACCCACGACATCCTCACCCCGCAGATGACCACCGGGGGTAGCGCCATCTTCGCGATCCGCGCCATCTTGGCCGCTACCGGCGCACCCACCTACGGGATTTACTCCGGCTATGAGTTCATCGAAAATGTTCAACGCCCCGGCTTCGAAGAACAAATCGACAACGAGAAGTACGAATACCGGCCCCGCAACTGGGACAGCGCCGACAGCTACGGCATCGCCCCGCTACTTACCTTGTTGAACTCCGCCCGCCGCCGCCACCCCGCCCTACAGCAGTTGCACAACATCACTATTCACCGCACTTCCGACGAGCGCCTGCTGTGTTTCTCCAAGCACGTGGATGCGGCTTTCTCCCCCACCGGTGAGGATGACACCGTGATCGTGGTGATCAACCTGGATCCGCATAACGAAGTGGTGGGCAGCGTTGATCTGGATCTCTCCCGCCTGGGCGCGCGGGTAGCGTACGGAACTTCCGGTTCGGTGCTACCGGTGGTCGATGAACTCGATGGGCGCAGCTACCAGTGGGGAGAACACAATTTCGTGCGCCTAAACCCGCTGGAGCGCACCGCCCACGTGATGGCGGTAAATAGCTCCCGCGCCTGACGTTCCCACCTTCGCTACGTCCTCGCCCTGGGATATCCCAACCGGCGAGGACGTAGCGGTTCTTGTAACCTGGAAACGACGCAAGTATTTGTCTGGTTAAGGAAGGTCCGTGATGCCACCTACCTCCCCCGCGCCCGCTACTGGCACTATCCCCATGATCCCCACCGCGGGACACAGCACTGCCCACGAAGTGCACCAAGGCAGCGCGTTAGTACCGGTAGCTCAGAATCCGCAATGGTATCGCACCGCGGTTTTCTACGAAGTCCTCACCCATTCTTTCCTCGACTCCAACGGTGACGGAGTGGGCGACTTTGAAGGGCTGCGCCAAAGCCTGGACTACCTGGCCTGGCTGGGAGTGGACGCCCTGTGGATACCCCCGTTTTACCCCTCCCCCATGGCTGATGGCGGTTACGACATTTCCGACTACACCGGGGTTGATGAACGCTACGGCACCATGGCTGATTTCCACGCCCTGGTGGAGGATGCCCACGCTCACGGGATCCGCATCGTCATTGACATGGTGATGAACCACACCTCCGACCAGCACCCCTGGTTCCAAGCCTCCCGCACCGACCCGACCGGCCCCTACGGGGACTTTTACGTGTGGCGCGAGCGCCCCACCGAATACCAGGATGCGCGCATCATTTTCGTGGACACCGAAAGCTCTAACTGGACTTGGGATGAGGTGCGCGGGGAGTTCTTCTGGCACCGTTTCTTCTCCCACCAGCCGGACCTGAACTACGAAAACCCAGCGGTCCGTCAAGCCATCATGGACGTGGTGCGCTACTGGTGCGCCACCGGGGTGGACGGATTCCGCCTCGATGCCATCCCCTACCTTTATGAAGAAGATGGCACCAACTGCGAGAATCTACCCGAAACCCACGGCTTCATTGCCCAGCTTCGGCAGATGGTCGATGATGAGTTCCCCGGCACCGTGATGATCGCCGAAGCCAACCAGCCTCCGCACGAGGTCGTGGCCTACTTCGGCACCGATGCTTCCCCCGAATGCCACATCTGTTTCCACTTCCCCATCATGCCGAAGATTTTCGCCGCGCTAAGGGAGGAAACTTCCGCTGGGTTGCGTGACATTTTCGCTAAGACCCCACCCCTACCCCAGGGCGGTCAGTGGGGTACGTTCTTACGTAACCACGATGAGTTGACCCTGGAGATGGTCACCGATGAAGAGCGCGAAGCCATGTGGGGTTGGTATGCGCCAGAGCCGCGGATGCGCGCCAACATCGGGATTCGCCGGCGCCTGATGCCGCTGCTGCGCGGCTCGCGCCGGGAAGTCGAGCTGGCGCACGCGCTGCTGCTGTCCTTCCCCGGATCCCCCTTCCTGTACTACGGGGATGAGATCGGCATGGGCGATAATATTTGGCTCGATGACCGCAACGGCGTGCGCACCCCCATGCAGTGGGATGAGACCCCCGGCGCTGGTTTTTCGTCGGCCGACCCGTCCTCGTTCTATCTGCCGGTAATCGACACCGGGGTGTATTCGCCCACCGCGGTGAACGTCGCCGAGCACCGCACCCGCCCCACCTCCATGCTCAACTGGCTGCGCCAGATGCTGGCGGTGCGCAAACGCTACCCGGTGTTCGGCATCGGGTCCCTAACCCTACTAGCTACTTCCGACGACGCGGTGCTGGCGTTCTTGCGCCGCGACGAGCACCAAAGCGTGCTTTGTATCAATAACCTTTCCACCACTTCCCGTTCGGCCCGCATCCAGCTGCCCGGTATGGCCGGTTGGCACCTGCGCGATGCGGCTTCGGGGAATCCGTTCCCGGATGTGCGCGAGGACGAAACCATTGACATCACCTTGGGACGCCACGGCTTCTACTGGCTGGAGGCTTCCTTCCTTGACGAGCAGAAAGAAACCGATACCCCATGAGTATTTCGTGGCCTTCCAGTATCGACCTGTTAGACGTGCTCGGTCCGTGGCTGTACCAGCAACGCTGGTTTCCCGGAGCCGAAGGCCAGGCGGTGCGCCTGGTTGCCAACCTTGACCTGACCCGCTGGTCCGCTCCGACCTCTCCCGCTACCTCCGCGCCCGCGCACACCGGTGCCGATGTCGAGGGCGATCACGACGGTGGTTTACAACCAGTGTGGATTTCCTTCATCCAGGTGGGTGAAGCCATCTTACAAATCCCGCTGTCGTACTCTCCCGTGCAGCCCGCTCGCGGCGAGATCGCAAAGGTCGAGGACGGGTGGCTAGTAGATGGCCCCCACGATGAGACGTTCCTGCGCGCCTGGGTGTCCTACACCTACCAGTGCGGCGGGGTTTCCCCCCTAGATCCCACCCAGGCTCAGGCGGTGGCGGAAGACCTGGAGGAACACTGCGCCGGGGCGCGGGTGCTGTCGGGTGAACAGTCCAACACTTCGGTGCTGTTTACCGGCCAACGCCCCTGCGTGGCGAAGTTCCTACGGGTCCTGCACCCGGGAGCGCACCCGGAGATGGAGATGACGGCGGCGCTGGCTTCGCACGGTTGGGAGCACACGGCCGCCCCCGTCCTCGCTCTGGAAACTACCTTGGAGCAGGCCGGTTGGGGCGCTCAACCGGTGTTACTTTCCCTGGCCGCGCAGTTCATTGACGGGGCCCGCGACGGCTTCGAGCTGTGCGTGGAGCGCGCCAAAGCCGGTGACGAGTTCACCGGCCCGGCCCGCGCTTTAGGGCATACTATCGCCACCATGCATGCCACATTGGCGCAGGCTTTCACCCCGCAGCCACACCCCGATGGCGCCGCAGTGCACGCGCAAGAGATTTTCGAGCGCATCCACGCGAACTTCGCAGCGGCCGCCACCGAAGTGCCACAGTTGCGCGACTTTGCCAACGCTGAGGGCATCGAAGCGGCGTTGCAGCAAGTGCGTGACCTCACGGAGCTTCCCAACGCCATGCGGATCCACGGGGATCTGCACCTGGGGCAAACCTTGGAGCGCGACGGGAACTGGTGGGTTTTGGATTTCGAGGGCGAACCGCTGCGTCCCCTGGCGGTGCGCCGCGAACCGGACTTGGCGCTGCGCGACGTGGCGGGAATGCTGCGCTCCTTCGATTACGCGGCGGCCCGCGCGGGCGCCGATGAATCCTGGTTGGAAGGCGTGCGCGCGGCGTTCTTAGATGGTTATACCGATGGCCACGGTTTTAACGACGCTGAACAGAAACTGCTGCGGGCCCTGGAAGTTGAAAAAGCCGCGTACGAGGCGGTTTACGAACATCGCCTGCGCCCGGAGTGGGTGATGATTCCGCTTCGCGCACTGGCGAAACTGTCGCAAGTGCAATAGTGGTTTTTCTATTCCAGCCCGCCACCGGTTAGTACATGGAACAATTGGATTATGAGCCCTAAACCTTTCCCCGTTGACTCTAATACGCTCGCGCAAGTCGCTGGAGCCCGCTACCACTCTCCGCACTCAGTACTGGGAGCCCATCTGCACGATGGGGGTGTCACGGTCCGCACCGTGCGACACCTGGCAGACTCCGTGGAGGTAGTGACCGCCTCCGGCGTGACTGCGGCTACCCATGAGCAAGACGGCGTGTGGGTCGCGGTGTTGGATACCGACCAGATTCCCGATTACCGTTTGCGCGTGACATATGGCGACCAGACCACTGAAGTCGATGACCCATATCGGTTCCTTCCCACCTTGGGTGATATGGACATTTACCTGATTTCAGAAGGCCGCCACGAAACCCTGTGGACCGTTATGGGTGCCCACCGGCGCCGCTACGAAGGTGAACTGGGTGTGGTCGAGGGCGTGTCCTTCGCGGTGTGGGCACCCAACGCCCAGGCGGTGCGCGTCGTGGGTGATTTCAACTTCTGGGACGGTACCGGATCCGCGATGCGGTCCCTAGGTGGTTCCGGGGTGTGGGAACTTTTCATCCCCGGGGTGGAAGTCGGCGCCCGCTACAAGTACGAGATCTGCGCCCCCGATGGCAACTGGATGCAAAAGGCCGATCCGATGGCCCGCGCCACCGAGATTCCTCCCGCCACCGCCTCAGTGGTCACCGACCAGTTCCATGAGTGGAACGATGCGGAGTGGATGGAAGCGCGCGCCCACAACAACCCCCACCAGATGCCGATGTCGGTTTACGAACTGCATGTTGGCTCCTGGAAGCAAGGGTTGGGGTACCGTGGCCTAGCTGATGAGCTGATCCCCTACCTGAAGCAGATGGGCTTCACCCACGTCGAACTGATGCCGGTGGCCGAACACCCCTTCGGTGGGTCCTGGGGCTACCAAGTGACCTCCTACTACGCACCCACTGCACGTTTTGGCACCCCCGATGACTTCCGCTACCTGGTTGACCGTCTCCACCAAGCCGGTATCGGCGTGATCCTCGACTGGGTGCCCGCGCATTTCCCCAAGGACTCTTGGGCGTTGGCGCGCTTCGACGGCACCTGCCTGTACGAAGACCCAGATCCGCTGCGCGGTGAACACCCAGACTGGGGCACTCTGGTGTTCAACTTCGGGCGCCGCGAGGTCCGCAACTTCCTGGTGGCCAACGCCCTGTACTGGTTGGAAGAGTTCCACATCGATGGGCTGCGCGTGGACGCGGTTGCTTCCATGCTGTACTTGGACTACTCCCGCCAAGATGGTCAGTGGCGTCCTAACCAGTACGGTGGGCGGGAAAACCTCGAAGCCATCCAGTTCCTACAAGAAGCCAACGCCACTGCTTATCGCCGCAATCCCGGCATCGTGATGGTGGCGGAAGAGTCCACCGCCTGGCCTGGCGTCACGGCTCCGACTTCCGGTGGCGGGCTTGGTTTCGGTTTGAAGTGGAACATGGGCTGGATGAATGACACCTTGCGTTACTTCCAAGAAGACCCGGTTAACCGCCGCTGGCACCATGGGGAGCTGACCTTCTCACTGGTGTATGCCTTCAGTGAGAACTTCATCTTGCCGCTGTCCCACGATGAGGTGGTCCACGGTAAGGGCTCGTTGATCTCGAAGATGCCCGGTGATAAGTGGCGCCGTTTGGCGGGCTTGCGTTCCCTGCTGGCCTACCAGTGGTCACATCCGGGTAAGCAGCTACTGTTCATGGGCCAAGAGTTTGGCCAAGAATCAGAATGGTCGGAAGCGTACTCCTTGGACTGGTGGCTGTTGGAAGACCACGGCCACGCCGGGGTGAACCGTTTGGTGGCGCACCTAAACGAGATCTACACCTCCTCCCCCGCCATGTGGGACGATGCCCACACCGGGTATGAGTGGATCGAAGCTGGGGATGCCGACCACAACGTCATCTCTTACCTGCGCAAGGGCCGCACCCACGAAGGCGAACAGGAACTGATGGTTTGTATCTGCAACTTCGCCGGTAACCCGCATGAGGGATACCGCGTGGGCTTGCCGTTTGCCGGCAAGTGGGAAGAGGTGCTGAACACCGACGCGGAGGAATACGGCGGCTCGGGAGTGGGCAACATGGGTGTGGTCTACGCCGAGGAAATCGGTTGGAACGGTCGCCCCGCTTCCGCCCAGCTACGGCTACCTCCCTTGGGAGCGATCTGGTTGCGTCCAGCTAAACACTGAGACCAGCTAGCTTAGAAATGGTGCGGGGCCTCGCTGCAAAAGTATGAGGCCCCGCACCGTTTTTCACGAGGACGTTCGCTGCCGCGAGCGCGCCCGGGTAGCTGGTCAGATGGCGACTTTTTCGATGTGCTCGGAGCTGAAGGCTTGTGACAGCCCGGTGTAGGACAGGGAGAAGCTCAATACATCGCCCACCTTCAGATCCGCCACAGTTTTACCATCGGACACGTACTCGGTGACGTCACAAATCATGTGGTCAGAAGATGCCCCCAGGATCTGCACGCCCTCGGCCTCTGGGGTGAGTTCGTCGATGGAGACGTCCATCTGCCCGATGTTGACGATGGCGCGGATCATGCGGCGCTGTTCAGCTGCGTCCCGGCGGCGGAACTGCATGATCCCACTAATGCCGGTGGGGATAGCGTTCTTCTCTTTGAGTTCAATAATCTGGGCTTCCAGGTGGCAGGTGTTGGTGTGAAGCTCCAACCCTTCAGCTTCAAAAATAGAAGGCACGTTGCCGCGGAAAATCGCTTCCCCAATGCGCGCGCTAGTGAGGCGCTCCGGCATGCGCCCGCTCAGCGACATCGGCAGTGCCAAGGAGGTGGCTACCGAGTTCAAGTCCAGTTCCACCTGGTAGGTTTGTTCAACTTTTTCCACCAGCTCGGCGATCACGCCGGTGTTGTTCTCATCGGGCTCGATGGAACCGAAGCATCCCAGGTTGGTGCCCAGCCCACGCAGGCGCAGGTTGGGCATCTGCAGGATCTTACCCACGGTATCGAGCACGTCGGCTGGCTCTACGCCCTCGCGCAGGTCACCGACCTCGACCATGAGGATGACGTCATGAATCACACCGTGATCGCCAGCTGCCTCATTGAGGGCTTCGAGTGCCACGAGTTCGGAGTTAAGTGACAGGTCAGCGTATTTGACTACGTCTTCGATTTCGCACAGCGCGGGGATGCGAATAAGCCAACGTTTCACACTGGCGTAGGGAAAGTGCTTGAGGTTGTTGATCCGCGACTCGGCAATAGCGTCAACGTGACGAAACAGGCTGGGGATGAGGTCGTAGTTGCCGCTAAGTAGCTTGGTGACTACTACCAGGGACATGCCTTGTTCTTCGAGTTTGCGGTGCAGCACCTCCGCGTTGTACTCGAAATCTTTCGTCTGACATAGTAGCCGCGGATACACCTCAGATACCTCCAACATGGTTATGCGCGCCGGTGGCGCGCTGGGTGTTTTCACTTCTTCCTTTTTCTCGCCCCAGTCTACCCGCTCTCACCTATCTCGCCGGTGTACGAGGCCGTGGGGTGGCGAATCTGGCAGCGGCGGGCACTGCTATACAATGAGGATGTTTGGCTTAGGGTTTGTCTATTCTAAGCCGATGCCAAGTAGCCAGCACCGATAGGGATTGTGCGAATACCTCATGATAAGACCCCGCTTCCTGGCCGCCCTTTGGGCCGGCAAATTGACTCGAGTTGCGGTCAACCTGATCGATAAAAAACGTGGCACTAACTTACCTGGCGCGGTAGCTTTGCGGGTGGACCCGCAGTTCATGCGCCGCGTCAGTGGTGTCAGTGCCGAGAAGGTCATCGCCACTACCGGCACTAACGGTAAGTCCACTTCCAACAACATGATCGTGCACGTGCTGCGGGCCGCCGGTTATCGGGTTGCCTCTAACCTGGAGGGCGCGAACATGGTCGGCGGGGTAGCCACCGCTTTGGTTGACAACTCCTCTATGGGTGGGAAGCTGCAGGCGGACTGGTTGTGTTTGGAAGTTGACGAACGGTCCTTGGGGGCGGTCAGCCGGGCCCTGCCGATCGGGACTCTTGCGGTGACCAATATCCAAAAGGATCAGGTACAACGCAACGGCGAGCCGGACTATATCTTGCAAAAGATCCGCCGCAGCCTGGTCACCCCAGAAGCTGACAGTGCGACGGGTACCTCCCGCACCAACGCTGCCACGGACGGCACTGCCCCCGCCCACCAGCCAACCGCGCCTGCGGTGTCGGCCCCCGCACCGTCCTCGCCAAACCAGGTGGCCAGTACTCCCCTGCTGGTGCTAAACGACGACGAACCGAACTCACGTAGCCTGGCCACCACTGGCCTGCCCACGCTGTTTTACGGAGTGGACGAGAACTCCCGCTCCCAACGCCACACCAGCCCTTACGCGGTGACCATGCCGTGCGCGGCTTGTGGGCGCGGTCGCATTGAGTTCGATTACCAAAATATTTCCAATATCGGGCCCTTCCGCTGCTCGGTTTGTGGTTTCGGCTCTAGCCAAGCCGACGGCGTGCGCCTGACGCAGGTGGATTTCGACAAAGCCACCTTCACGGCTGACTCCCACACCTTCCCGATGCCCTACACCCAGTCTTTCTTCACCTACTCCTACGCCCTGACGGTGGCGCTGGCCAAACATTTGGGAATTACCCCGCGAATCACCGCTCAGGCGCTGGGAAATTTCGTGAACGTCGCCGGACGCACCGAAACCCTCACCTACGCCGGTAAAACCATCCACTACCTGCGTATCAAGCAGGAAAACCCCGATACCCTCCAGTCGGCGTTCAACGCCATCGCCGCTGCCCCGGGTGATTCTAAGACCCTGATCTTGGGGCTTTGTGAACTAACTGACTTCCAGCCGTTTTACACCAACACTTTCTACGTTTACGACACCGAAGTGGGGGTCCTCACCGAAGGCGGCGTTACCGAAACCATCTGCTTTTCCAAACACGTCGCCATCGACACGGCGGCCGCCATGGAGAACTGCGGTTATCCGGCTAGCGCCACCAAGGTGCTCCCCACCGACGAGGTGGCGGACGTGCTCGAAGCGATCCGCCAGTCCCCCAACGATGAAATCTTCCTAATCACCTGGCTGGGTTGGTACAGCCAGATGCAAGCTGAGATCGAAAGGCGCAAACACTGATGGTATCTATCAACATTGTCTGGGCCTACCCCGATTTTTTGAACCTGCACGGTGATCGCGGCAACTTGATGGCCCTAGAGCGCATCGCAAAGCAGATGGGCTTGGAGGTGAAGGTTCACCGCGTAAGCGAACTTGGCGCCGATTTGGGCTTGGACTCAGCTGACCTGGTCATGCTCAACGCCGGACAGTGGTGCGACCTATCGCAGGTGGCGCAGGCGCTGCGCGCCGGTGGCATTGAACAGTACGTGGCTGGCGGTGGCAGCGTGTTCGCGTCGGGCACTTCCTGGGCGCTGCTAGGCGCGGAATTAGTGGACGAGGACGGTCGGTGCACTCCCGCGACCGGCCTGGCCGATTTCCGTACCACCTTGGAGTATCCGATCTACGGTGATGATCTCATCGTAGAGACCCGCTCTGACTTGGAGTTCATTGGCGGCCAACGCCTGGTCGGCTCTCAGATAGCTCTGACCTGGGCACAAGTGCCGTCCCAGGACGCTCTCGGGGTGGCGACCTACGGGCGCGGTAATGGCGATGTAGCTAACTCCCGCGTGGGCCTAGGGGCAACCGCGGTGGCTGGTAGCCAAGACGGTATCGCCCTGGGTGCCTGCGCGGGACAGCCTGGGGGTGCGGTGATCGGTACGAATCTGCTGGGCCCGGTGCTGGCGAAGAACCCGTGGTTTACTCGCTCCCTGGTTGAGTTGGCGCTAGCGCGGCGCGAAAAGGCTTTCACCGCCCAACCCAGCGAAGAGCTCGAAGCCCAGATTCAGCGAATGGAGCAGTCCGCACAGATCATCTCCCACTTCAACGACACTAAGGCTTCCTTGCCTGATCCGCACTGAGGCTGCCAACTGAGGTTGCCAGTTGCGCGCAACCCATAACGATGCCCTGGGCCAGTTGCCCAGGGCATATCGTTTTCGCTAACTTTCCGGCGCTGCGGCGCGGGTTAGAAAACCAAAGTCGAAAGGCGTGAGCGGGCGGCCTTCACGGCCGGGTCGGCGTTGCCCACCAAGGTGAACAGTTCCAGCAGGCGCTGCCGGGCTGCGTCCGCTTCCTCACTTCCACGCCGGGCTGCGAATTCCTCCAGTAAGGTGTCGAAGGCTTGTGCGTAGTTGCCCGCCGCGAACTGTTCATCTGCCAGCGCCAACGGGTCGGCACTGTCGGTAGCTTGAGTTCCCTGAAGGCGGATTTGGAACTGGGCGCGCGCCACCCCTTCTTTAGCTTCCCCATCACGAGGACGTTTGGCCAGCACACTTTGCCACGCTTGCAGCGCGCCTTCCCAGTCTTCGGCTTCCTCCGCATCAATGGCGGGCTGGTAGAGCGGATCGATGGTCTCAGCGGCGAGGTCCGCTTCCACCATGCGCCCGTTAATCCCAGCATTGGCGGCGGCTACCAGCAGTTCGGAAATGATCGCTTCCACTTGCGCGCGCGGCTGGGCTCCTTGGAATAGGGGCAGCGGGCGCCCGCCGATGATCGCCACCACCGTGGGGATGGAACTGGCTTGCAGGGCTTGGGCGATTTCCGGGTTCGCGTCAACATCCACTTTGGCCAGTACTACGCGTCCGCCCTGGTCGCGCACGGCTTGTTCCAGGATCGGGGTGAGCTGTTTGCAGGGCTGACACCAGGTGGCCCACAGGTCCACAATGATCGGGATTTGGAATGACAACTCCACGATCTGATTTAGGTCACTTTGGTTGACGTCGCGAATCAAGGGGCCTTGAAGTTGTCCAGCTACCGCAGCGCCGGTCGGCTGGGATGAGCCAGCGGGCTGGTTGGGCGTTGGGGTGCCCCCTAGTTCCACCGCTCCGCGAGCGTCAGCGGGCATCTGTGGTGAGGGTTCCGTCATGGTTTCAACCTTCGTTTTTCCAGTAATCTTGCGTAACGTTCAACTTAGCAGTTAGCCAGTGTCACTCTTCAACCCGCACCACGGATTGCAGGGATCGCTCGGCCCCAATGGCGGAAACTTTACCATCTTCGGTGGCCGGTGGCACGGTGAGCAGCACCGCGCACTGGTAGGTTACCCGCACGGGCTGGTCCAGTACCTCTGGTCCGTCTTCGAGCAGTTTCCCGGCGGTGCCACCGACTTTCAAGGTGGCCCGCGCTTCGGTGCGCTCGTAGGTCACGGTGTAGCTGAAGGGGGCGGAAACCATGGCGGTACCATCTCCCAGGACCACCGCGGTGATCGGTTCCTCCCCCGGGGTTGCTTTACAGGTGACCTTGCCGGCAGCCTCGGAACCTTCCTTCAACCGCTTAGCTTCGTCTTGGTAGAAAGTAGTGAAATCGTCCTCGCCAAGTTTGTCGGTGTTCGTCTCGTCCCCATCTAGGCGCGCGACCCAGGCGGCCAGTGCCTCCTTGGGCGACATAATGTAGGCAGCCGAATCGGGTTCCACCACCGGGGATCCTTCAGAAACCGCGATGGTGGCCACGCTTTGCCCAGGGAAGAGCCTCACCCAGTTTTCCAACTGGTAGGTGGCGCGCGCATCAGCCTGGGTGACGACCAGTACCGCCGGTAGTTCCTTTTCTTGTGGCTTAGTCAGGGCCACAATGGCGCGCGGCCAAGAGTCAGATTCGGTGACGGTAACGGAGCTGGGCTCGACCTCAAGGGCGGGGATCTCACTTTCGGTTTGCTTCGCAACCGAGTATAGACCCGAGCGCATATTCAACGCGGGTTGCTTCACGCGTTTGGCCAAGGCTTTCGCATCTTTGGCTTTGTCAGCGTCAGCAACCACTTGCATTAGGTCTTCGAGTACGGCGCTTACCTGTTCGGCATCCAGATTCGGTTCGGGGGTGGCGGAAGTGGTGGCTTTGGGCACTTGCGGCAGTTCTGATTTACATGAGCTAAGCGCCACCGTCCCCAGCCCCAGGGTGGCCAGTAGTGAGATAGCTTCGCGGCGTTTCACTTGTTTTCCTCCCCCTCTGTGAGCGCAGTTGGGTCCTGCGCACCACTGTCGTCTTAGTCTATCGCGCGGCGCTGATCTTGGTCGGTTTCGGCAGCCTCGTCGGTCTCGTCGGCCGGGTCGTCCTTGGCAGCCCGGTCGGGTTCAGTTTCCTGAACCGCGGTGGTTTCAGCGCCCGCAGCCACGTCCTCGTCACCGCCGGAACTGTGGGAGGCGGGTGGTTCTTCCATTTCCAAGGACGGGTCAGCGGTTGGCTGTACCACCGGGTCTTCACGCAGCTGGGGTTCTTCGACCTCGCGTACCTTTTCGACTACTGGAATCAACCCGGTATCGAAGCTCTGTCCGCCCACAGTCACCGAGGCTTCTCCACGGGCGCGGGCCTCACGCATGGCGCGGCGCGAGGGCAGCGTTACGGTGCGTCCCCCAACTTCGGTGGTCAGGGTTTGCGGTTCGGCTTCTTGGCGTCGCTGCAGTTGGCGCTCGATTTCACGTTCTTGGCGGTTCTGGCGGTAGTTGCGTCGGCGAACTTGGTACCACAGCGTCAGGCCCAGCAGCATCAGCAAGATGCCAATCCCACCCATCACCAGGGCCCAAGCGATCGAGACTTCCTGGGTCCAAGAGATAGTGAGTTTAGGAGCGGGGGCCTTGCCGTCGGTGGCGGCAATTAGGGCTAGGTTGGGATCGACTTCGTCTAGTTTGATGATGACTTTCCCAGTGCCGGTTTCCACTCGCGACCACATATCTGACTGCGCCAGGGGGCCGGTTTGCGCCGGTGATGCCGGGGGTTCGACAGTGGCGGTTTTAAGCTCAGTCCAGCTTTGGAGCCCGCTTACTTCACGGTATTGGCTTCCTTCTAGCCAGGCTTTCGCGTCGCTGGCTTTGCCTAGCGCTACCGATACCTCAGTGCCGGTGGGCGCTTCGGCGGTGATGGTGACGGGTGGACTTTGGAGGGCGAGGACGCCCTCGTGCGTCATGACGAATGGCTCATTTCCGGCAGCTTCGGCTGCTGTGATTTGGGTATCTGGCCGCATAACAGTTAGGGCCAGTACGCTGGCTACCGTCAAAAGCGCGCCGATTATTGTCAGGGCTAGAGGCAACCCGAAACTTTTGACGAAACGAGACACTCGTTCCTCCCTCATTTTTCGCACATAACTATCCGATCTAAGCGTAGGCGCTAGGGGTACCAACTAGCCACTGGATCAGTGCAGTAGCGACAAATACCACCTTTTCACTGGCATTTTGAGTTATATTTCTCGAGTTTTTCACCCTCAGGCGTTGCTTTGACTACACTGGAGTTCAATGCGCATTTTAACGACACGTTCAACTAGGAGGACGTTCCGGTGAGTGAAGAACAATCTAACTTTGATATCGTCATGCGCGGTTATGATCGCGTGCAGGTTGACGAACAACTTCACACCATGATGACGGCCCTCACGGAGGCTCGGCGCCGCGCAGAAAAAGCCGAGGAAGACGCCCGCAACGCGGCTTCCGACCTGGAGCAGCTGCGGTCCCGAGTTGATGAGCAAGAACGTGCTTCTTTCACCGGCATCGGTGCCCGGGTTGAACAGTTGCTGCGCTCCGCCGAAGAACAGGCGAATGCTGTCACCACCAAGGCACGGGCTGAAGCTGACGCCCTCTTAGAACGCACTCGCACCAATACTGCGCGCCTGACCCAACGCGCCGAAGCTGAAGCTGCCGCGCTGCTGGCCGAAGCGCGCCGCGAGGCGGAAGAACGCACTGAACGCGCCGCCAGCGAAGCTGAAACTGTGCTCACCAATGCCCAGCACCGCGCCGATGAGTTAGTGGCAGCCGCAGATCGCGAGTCACAGGCGATCCGCACTGAGACCCATACTTACGTCAATGATGCCCGCGCCGGTGCGGATCGCGATATTGAGGTCCAGCGCGCCCGGGTGCAAAAGGAATGCGTGGAACTGCGGGTGCAGGCCGAGCAGGAATCCACCCAGTTGCGGGCCGATGCTAATGCCGATGCCCAAAGCGTGCGTGAGAGCGCTAATTCGGAAGCCAAGAACATGATTGAGCAAGCCCGCACCGCAGCGGAGAAAGCGCTGTCTCAGGCGCGGGCCGAGGCTGAAGCGGTAGTGCGGGAAGCGCGCGCCCAGGCCGATGCCTCCCGCGAACGCAGCGTCCGCGAGCGGCAAGAAACTGAGCAGGAAGTTGCGCAGATGCGTGCCCAAGCCCGCGAAGAAGATGCGCGCGCCCACGAGCAGGCTCGGGAAGAGACCGCTGCGATGGTGGCGGCCGCGAAAGCGCAGGTTAGTGAAGCTGAAAAACACCTGTCGGAGACTCTGCAGCGGGCCGAGCGTCTGCTGACCGACACTGATGCGGTGGTGCGCCGCCGGCAGGATGATGCTCGACGCAACGCTGAAGCGATCATTGCGGCGGCGGAAGCTGAAGCCGAGCAGCTACGTGAATCCGCCCGCCAGGAGGCCCTCAATGAGCGGGCCACTGCCCAACGCACGGTGGAGAAGCTGGAACGCCAGCGCGAATCCATTGCCGCTTACTTGGACGAGATGCGCGGTTTGTTGGGTTCCTCCCCTTCCCGCGCGCTGCAGGGATTGGGCACTAACTCCGCAGCTGCCCCCGCCTTCTCTGCGCCGCTATTGGGTGGTGGATCTGCTCCCAGCGCAGAGTCGGCAGATAAGCCGGTGGAGCGTCCCGATTCTGACTCGGCCCTGTTCAGCTCTTAGCCGAGCCGCTGTGCCGTTGTGCCACCACGAACGGTGAGATCCGCGTGATTTTCTCCGCCAACAGGTGGGGGCGATCAACCTGCAGCACAGTTCCACTTGCGGGTACCGTGGCCAAGGTGGTGCACAGTTGCTGCGCCAAATCTTGCGTCGCCCGCAGACGGTCATCATCAAGGTGTGCCGATGCTAACAGGGTGGCCGGCACTGTGATTTCACTGGCTGCTTCCACCCAACTGCCGCGCGCTGACTGGATGCGCAACAAGCTTGCCGCACTGCCCCGGTCACCGATATCCGCCCAGCGTCGCAATAGTGGCCCGCACCCGGGGTTTTCCAAGGTTTCTGCGCTCAGCCCCTCACGCAGGTACCGTTCCATCACACCGACAGCGCCGGCTGTGTCCTCTGACAGTAGGGTTATGGCATCTTCGAACCAGCCCGAGCGCTGGCGCAAAGTCGGCTCCGCGCCGGTCACGTCTGCAAGTATCAGGGCCCCGATGGGATTGCGCGCCGTGTATAGCCGGGCATGGGAGTTCGCCACGTTTAGGTTAAATGGTTCGTTACCAGCGCCGTGGGAGTGGGTCCGCGCCTGGGCCTTCACCGCTGCGTATGCCAGCGCGATTTCGCCCAGCATCCCAGTGGCCACCAAGATGGCTCGTTGTATGCCGAGGGAGGCAAGCGTGTGGTCGAGGGAGAAAATATATTCGCGCAGGGACGGCTGCAAGGGGTTACCACCGCTCCCCCCGTCCTCGTGCGCCGCATTCCAACGCGGATTTCCGAGGACGTAGAGCGGGTGCGCTGGGCAGGCGCGGGCCACCGCCTGCCAAGTTTGGATCGGTTCAAATCCTCCCGCCAACGCCACCACCGGGGGCCGGGTGCGGGTGCGGTTGGCGGCCCACACGGGGATCGGTGCGCTCATAGGTGACCTTGTCGGGACCAGCAGGCACGGTGCCAGTGGCGCCGCGAGTCAACCCCGATGTCTAACCCAAATGGTCCTTCTTCGCGCCACACGACCACGTGGGGACTTCCGGATTTAACCTGGTGGTTGCATCCGGGGCACAGGTAGTCTTTGCGGGCACTGCTCAGGTGCTGTACGTGGTAAGTTTCCATGCCACGGTTCACCACCCGCGGCATGGAAGCGAGCCGCTCCATGCGCAGTGGCGGGTGCGGCTCGCTCCAGCGTCGTTTCTTCGATTTACGTCCCATGGTATGAGGATGGCGGTAATCCTCTAGCCGGCGTGGCGGGCACGGGAGCGCTCCGCCACGCAACTGGCTAGTTGTCTGCCACCAGCTCCCCACCGCGGAACACCTGCAGGGGACGCAACTGGGAGTCCGTTTCCAGCACATCGGCACGCCCACCCACGGTGAGGGTACCGACGTCGGAGCGCCCCAGGATCTTCGCCCCCTGGGCGGATGCCATGTAGGTGGCGTCCACGATGCCAATGTGTCCCGCGCTCACCAAGCCGCGGATTTGATCGAGCAGGTGGGAGGTGCCACCGGCAATTGATTGACCGTGGGTTAAACGGGCCACGCCGTCAGCCACCGTCACTGCCTGCGGACCCAACTGGTAGCTGCCATCTGGCATACCGGCGGCCGCCATCGCGTCAGTAACAAAGACGATGCGCTCCCGTCCCAGTGCTTCGTAGACAGCCCGCACCATGTCGAGGGCGACGTGTACCCCATCGGCTATCAGTTCCACGATCACGCCGTCGTTAGCGGAGTCGGCTAGGAATTCTGGCACCGGCCCGGGATCGCGATGGTGGATGGTGCGCATGCCGTTAAACAGGTGGGTGGCGGTCACATGTGGGCAGCGGGCGTTACTGGTTTCAGCCAGTTTCTTGCGCGAATAGCGCAGCGCTTCGCGCACATGTTCGGGCCCGGCATCCGTGTGACCCCAAGACGGCAGGGCACCAGCATCGATGAGTACCTCGGCGACTGAGCCATCTCCATACGCCAGCGGCTTTTCGGGGGCCACCGTCATGGTCACGCAGTAGCCTTCACAAAGCTCCATTAGCTCGGCAGTGAGTTCCGGGTCGGGGTCGACGATGTAAGTGGGGTCTTGGGCTCCACAACGTTCGTGGGAAACGAATGGTCCTTCGAAGTGGATACCGGCCAGTTCACCCTGTTTGCACAGCTCGGTGAGGGTGCGGGCGCGTGCCCGCAGCACGTCGGCAGCGGCGGTCACGCCGGAGGCAACCAAGGTGGTGGTGCCGTGCCGGCGGTGTTCAGTTACTGCCACCATCGCAGCTTCGGTGGTTTCTGCGTTGGGGAAGGATTCTCCACCTCCGCCGTGGCAGTGTACGTCCACTAAGCCGGGAAGTAGGTAATTGTCGGTGGCGGGAGTTTGCTTTAGCTGGTCCGCGTCTAGAACCTGGGTGGCGGGTCCTACCGCCATGATGGTGTCATCGAAAATGATGGCACCATCGTCGATAACTTCTTCGTTGGTCACTACGCGTCCGCGCAGAATCTTTGCAGTACTCATACCCTCATTGTCTCTCAAATTGAGCCATTCTTGGTAGGACTTCAAGGCGGTATCTGGCTGCGATGCGTTAGAACAATCTGTCCTCGGCATCGTCCATGCCACGCAGTGCGTCGTAGTCCAACACCACGCAGCGAATCCCGCGGTCGGTGGCTAGAGTGCGCGCCTGGCGGGTGATTTCCTGCGCCGCGAACACGCCACTGAGTCCCTCCAGCAGGGGGTCGCGGCCGAGCAATTCCAGGTAGCGGGTGAGCTGTTCCACGCCGTCCACTCCGCCGCGGCGCTTGATCTCTACCGCCACCGGCGCGCCATCTTGGTCCCTGGCCAGAATGTCGACCGGCCCGATGGCAGTGGGGTATTCGCGGCGCATGAGCTTGAATCCATCCCCGAGGACGTGGATGTTGTCGGCCAAGAGAGCCTGCAGGTGGGCTTCTACCCCGTCTTTAATGAGGCCGGGATCAATGCCGAGGTGCTCTTCGTGGTCTAGGCTGACGTCGGCAATCTTAATCACCAACTTGTCGTTGCTTTTGGTTGCCTCCACTACCCACACTTCGCGGTAACCGTCGGCGCTTTGTTCTTCGTCTGGTTCGGTAACGCGCATGGTGCAGGGCGCACTCATCCAGTTCAGTGGCTTGTAGGAGCCGCCATCTGAATGCACCAGAACCGATCCGTCGGCCTTAATCATCAGCATCCGCTGGGCGCGGGGCAGGTGGGCATCCAGTCGCCCAGAGTAGTCAACACAACATTCGGCTATCACAATGCGCACGAGTTTCACCTTATCAAACTGGGTGCGCGGGGTATATTTGCGCCTTCCCGTAGCACCGGGCGCGACTGGCGGGCACGGCTAGCAGGCGCGGTTGGTTAGATCATCGGCGGGTCAACGATGGCCGAGGACGGTTTCGGTGGTCCCGATTCCAGCCAGGACACTAGCCCGTTGTACCACTGGGGGGTGAGCGCTAAGTGCAGGCGCTGCCCCTGGGCAATGAGGGTAATTTCCATAACTTGCCCGCCGCTGCGTTCCACCGGATGGGAGACACTGGTGGCGCCGCGCGGGAAGCGGTATCGGGGGCCGTAGTCAAATCCCACCAAGCGGAACCATTGGAACTCATCCATCCCGAAGCGCCCCATACCGGAAACCCACCCGGAGGTGGTGTCCGGGCGGGTCCAGCATTCGAAAGTGCCGACAATGCGGCCAATCATACGCACGCGCAAAAGCAGGACCAGGACGGCCCCTAGCGCCACCAGCGCAAGGAGGAGGACCAGCAGCATCAGTATTTCCAGCACCGTCATACTCGTGGCCTCCTTCTTGTGCTTTCGTCAGGCAGTGATCTTACCTTCGTCCACCACAATGGTGACAAAGTTTGAGTCCACTGACACGAACCCCTTTGAGACCGCGAACTCATGGTGACCGTCGGTAGTGTCAACGCGCACCAGCCCGGCCTTGAGTACCGCCAGGATGGGAGCGCGGTCGTAGAGGATCCCTAGTTCGCCCTCAGCGGCGGGCACGACCACGGACGCAGCCAGGCCGTGCCACAACCGCTGCGTGCGGGTGACTACCTCAACTTGGAGCATTCCCTTATCAGCCATGGGTTAGGCCTTTTGCAGGGAGTGCCAGGCGCGTTCCAGATCATCGATACCACCGATGTTGAAGAACGCTTGCTCGGGGATGTGATCGTACTGGCCTTCCGTGATGCGCTTGAACGCCTCGATGGTTTCATCCAGCGGCACAGTGGAGCCAGCCACGCCGGTGAACTTCTCCGCCATGTAGGTGTTTTGAGACAAGAACTGCTCAATGCGGCGGGCACGTGCCACCGTGATCTTGTCCTCTTCGGACAGTTCGTCCACACCAAGGATGGCGATGATGTCCTGCAGTTCCTTGTTCTTCTGCAGGATCGACTTTACCCGGGTCGCCACCGCGTAGTGTTCCTCACCCACGTAGCTGGGGTCGAGAATACGTGAGGTAGAGGCCAGCGGGTCCACCGCCGGGTAGAGGCCACGGGAAGCAATCTCACGGGAGAGCTCAGTGGTGGCGTCCAAGTGGGCGAAGGTGGTCGCCGGTGCCGGGTCGGTGTAGTCGTCCGCGGGCACGTAAATCGCCTGCAGTGAGGTGATGGAGTGTCCACCGGCAGAGGTGATGCGCTCTTGTAGCTGCCCCATTTCGTCGGCCAGGTTCGGCTGGTAACCCACCGCCGAGGGCATGCGGCCCAGCAGGGTGGACACTTCCGAGCCCGCCTGGGTGAAGCGGAAGATGTTGTCGATGAACAACAACACGTCCTGGTTCTGCACGTCGCGGAAGTATTCCGCCATGGTCAGGCCGGTCAGAGCGATACGCAAACGCGTGCCCGGCGGCTCATCCATTTGTCCGAAGACGAGGGCGGTCTTGTCGAAGACGCCCGCTTCGTCCATTTCGTGGATCAGGTCGTTGCCTTCACGGGTGCGTTCCCCCACCCCGGCGAATACTGATACACCGCCGTGGTCTTGTGCCACGCGCTGGATCATTTCCTGAATGAGGACGGTCTTGCCCACGCCGGCGCCGCCGAACAGACCAATCTTGCCACCTTGCACGTAGGGGGTGAGCAGGTCGATCACCTTGATGCCGGTTTCGAACATCTTGGTCTTAGATTCGAGCTGGTCGAAGTGCGGGGGCTGGCGGTGGATGGGCCAACGCTCGTTGATCTCCAGGGTTTCACCTTCGGCTAGGTTCAGGCACTCGCCGGTCACGTTGAACACGTGCCCCTTGGTGACGTCACCCACCGGCACGGTGATGGCCTCACCGGTGTCGCGGACCTTCGCTCCGCGTACCAGCCCGTCAGTGGGCTTCAGGGCGATGGCACGCACCAGGTTGTCACCAAGGAACTGGGCGACTTCCAGGGTCATGGTGAAAGCGGTTTCGCCTTCTCCCTGATTCGACAGGTCAACGTCTACGTGCAGGGCGTTGTACATGGCGGGCATCTGGTCGGGCGGGAACTCAATATCCACGACCGGTCCGATAACGCGAGCAATGCGGCCCACGCCGGGAGTAGTTGGTGATTGTTCAGTCATCTTCTTGTCCTTGTCCCTGCCTCAGCTGTTCGATAATGCGTCGGCACCGGATACGATCTCGGTGATTTCCTGGGTAATTTCTGCTTGGCGAGCGGCGTTCGCCAAACGCGTGTAGTTGGTGATGAGTTCTTCGGCATTCTCGGTGGCGGTGTGCATTGCCCGCTGCCGCGATGCCAACTCCGAGGCGGCAGATTGCAACATGGCGTTGCGGATGCGGTTTTCCACGTACAGCGGAAGGAGAGCAGCCAGTACTGCTTCCTCACTGGGTTCGAACTCATACTCCGGGAACGCCAGTTCCGGGTGATCCTCGAAACCAAGTTCACGTTCGCGTTCCTCATCCGATTGCGGCATGTCCACCACCGTTAGCGGCATCATTTGTCGCACTTCCGGTACTTGGGTCACCATGTTCTTGAAACGGGTGAACACCAGGTAGACCTCGCTGATCCCGGTTTCGGGATTCGGATCTAGGAAGACGTCCAGCAGAACCCGCGCGATGTCGACAATAGTCTCATCGGTGGGGGCGTCAGATTCCCCTTCCCAAAAGCGCTCCACATGACGCCCACGGAAACGGAAGTAGGCGCTGGCTCGCCGGCCCGAGGTATACAGGATTGGCTCTTTGCCTTCCGCCTGTAAACGCTCGATAAGTCGTTCGGTTTCGCGCAAAATCGTAGCCGAATACGCCCCCGCCATACCGCGGTCCGAGGTCACGGTAAGTACTGCCACCCGATTAGTGTCGGTGCGTTTGCGAGTGAGGGGATGATCGAGGTCCCCGTGGATCGCCACCGCCGCCACCGCTTGGGTGAGGGCTTTTTCGTACGGTCCCGCTTCGGTGGCGGCAGCACGCGCTTTCCCAATGCGGGAGGCAGCGATTAGCTCCATTGCCCGAAACACCTTTTTCAGGGTCTGGGTGGAGCGGATCCGCTGCTTGTAAATACGCTGTTTACCGCCCATTATCAGGCCTTCTTGCCGCGGACGATTTGCTCTTGGGTTTGTTCCGCTACCGCTTCACCTTCGGCCGCTTCCAGGTTGATACCTTCAGCGGAGAGGAACGACTTCAGGTAAGTCTCCACCCCTGCCTTCAGAGCGGCCTCGGTGTCTTCAGCGAGTAAACCGGTTTCTTCGATGGTCTTGAGCACCTCGGTGCGCCCGTGCAGGTAGTCCAGCATGCCACGTTCGAAACGCGCCACATCGGCCACCGGAATGTCATCGAGGTAGCCGTGGGTACCAGCCCAAATGGAAGCAACCTGATCGGGCACCGGATAGGGCGTGGCCTGCGGCTGCTTGAGCAGCTCCATCAGACGTTCACCGCGGGTTAGCTGCTGCTTGGTAGCAGAGTCCAGGTCGGAAGCGAACATGGCGAAAGCAGCCATCGAACGGTACTGCGCCAGGGTGATCTTCAAAGTACCGGAGACCTTCTTCATGGCCTTAACCTGGGCGTCACCACCGACGCGGGATACCGAAATACCCACATCAACTGCCGGACGCTGGTTGGCATTGAACAGGTCCGACTGCAAGAAGATCTGCCCGTCGGTAATGGAGATCACGTTGGTGGGAATGTAAGCGGAGACGTCGTTAGCCTTGGTCTCAATAATCGGCAGACCGGTCATGGAGCCACCACCGAGCTCGTCGGAGAGCTTCGCGCAGCGTTCCAACAGGCGCGAGTGCAAGTAAAATACGTCACCGGGGTAGGCTTCACGGCCCGGCGGGCGGCGCAGCAACAGCGATACCGCACGGTAGGCTTCGGCCTGCTTGGACAGGTCATCGAAAATAATGAGCACGTGCTTGCCCTGGTACATCCAGTGCTGTCCAATAGCCGAACCAGTGTAGGGAGCCAAGTACTTATAGCCTGCCGGATCGGAGGCCGGGGAAGCCACGATAGTGGTGTATTCCATGGCGCCCGCAGCTTCCAACGCGCCCTTCACCGCGGCGATAGTGGAGCCCTTCTGCCCGATCGCGACGTAGATGCAGCGTACCTGCTTCTTCGGGTCACCGGAGAGCCAGTTTTCCCGCTGATTCATGATGGTGTCAAGTGCAATAGCGGTCTTACCGGTTTGCCGGTCACCAATGATCAACTGCCGCTGGCCGCGCCCGATCGGGATCATCGAGTCAATGGCCTTCAAGCCGGTTTGCAGCGGCTCATGCACTGACTTACGCATCATTACGCCCGGTGCCTGCAGCTCCAGGGCGCGCTGCTCGTCCAGGTCAGTAATTTCACCCAGACCGTCAATGGGCTTGCCCATGGGGTCGACTACGCGACCGAGGTAGCCTTCACCTACGGGGACGGATAGCACTTCCCCGGTGCGGCGCACCTGCTGCCCTTCTTCGATATGGGTGTAGTCACCGAGGACGATCACGCCGATGTCGCGGATGTCGAGGTTGGATGCCAGTCCCAGCGTGCCGTCTTCAAACCTGAGGAGCTCATTCGCCATGACTCCTGGTAGACCCTCCACGTGGGCGATGCCGTCGGCAGCCTGAGTCACGTGACCGATCTCTTCGACGGCGGTCTCAGAGGGTTGGTATGATTCGACGAAGCTGTCTAGAGCCGCCCTGATTTGTTCGGGCCGGATAGAGAGTTCAGCCATTGAGCTTTTCCTTACCGTGTTTTATGAAAACGACCAAGTTATGAGTGTGAAAGTTCGCGTTTCGCCTGCGCGATTTGTGAACTTACAGTGGCATTTATCGCGTGCTGGCCGACCTCGACGCTCAGTCCCCCCAAGACGGATGGGTCAACCACTGTGTTGATGGAAACGACCTTTTGGTAGCGCGCCTGCAGCAGGGAACGCAAGCGCTCCAGCTGCTGGGGCTGCAACGGCTGCGCACTGGTGACGGTGGCAACCACCTGGTTGCGTCGGTCTGCTGCCAATTTAATGAGTGAGCGTAGCCGCGATGTGAGGCGGCCATGCTTGGAAAGGCGCACCGTGCGACGCACCAGTCGGGAGGTGTAGGGGCTGAGGGCATCGCCAAATAGGCGCGCCGCGAAGTGAGCCCGGTCGTGAGCGCTCCCTACTCCCAAGTCTGACAGCCCAATACGCAACTCGCGATGTTCCCCAAGAAACTCGTGCACCGCGAAGAGTTCTCCCTCCACCGCTTCCAGTTGCCCGGCATTTTCGGCGGCAAGGAACACCGCTTGATTGCCTAAGGTTTCACAGGCGACGGCAACGTCGTCGGGGCTAGACCAGTGGCCGCGAGCTAGTTCTTCGAGTACGTTCAATGCCTGCGACGTTACCGCCGACGATAGCATTTCCTTCACAAACTCAGATTTGTCTTGCGCCTCGCGCCCAGGGTCGGTCATGGCCATGCGCACTCGCGGAGTCGAGCGCAGCAGGTCCGAAACCCCATACAGGTTTTCGGCCACCTCCATGGCGTCTACCGAGTTACCCAGTAGTTCACGGTGCAAGATTGCTTCTGCGCTGTGCAGTGAATTCGCACTCGCGGCTCGCATTTAGACCTCCTGCGGCTGGATCTGGGCTTCCAGATCGTTGAGGAATCGATCCACCACCCGAGCGGTGAGCTCGGTGTCTTTGAGCTGTTCACCCACGATTTTTTCAGCGAGTTCGGAAGCCAGGAGTCCAATTTCGGACTGCAGTGAAATCTCCGCCGCCTGGCGTTCGGCAGCGATTTGACGCTGCGCGTTCTCCAGGATCCGGCTGGCTTCTTCCTCAGCTTCACGTCGTGCCTTGGCTACGATCGATTTGGCATCTTCGCTGGCGTCGGAACGGATAGTACCCGCCTGCGCGTTAGCTGCCGCGATAGTTTCCTCCGCACGTCGCTTCGCTAAGGCCTCCGCTTCCTGGGCTCGCTCGCTAGCGCGCAGACCGTCCTCGATCATCTGGCTACGTTGGTCCAACATAGCGTTGAACTTGGGCAGGGCGTAGACCAAGAAGACGATGAAGATCGGCGCGACTACGACGATCGACCACACTAAGTCGTAGACGGGGGGTAGGAATAAATCCCCGCCGGAGACGTTGGTTTCAGATGCGGGAAGAATCATGATTAGCCGAGCAGCACCGGAATCAGACCGATCAGGCCCAGGGCCTCAATCAGTGCCAGACCAATGTACATGTTCAGGGTCAGCTTGGAGGCAACCTCCGGCTGGCGGGCGATGGACTCTTGGGTCTTGCCGATCATGATGCCCAGACCCAGGCCGGGACCGAGGGTGGCGAGACCGTAACCGATGGCGGCGAGTGAACCAGTCATGTTTAGCTATCCTTTTCTTGGTTGTTCTTATCCAGATGCGGATAAGGGGTCGTTTCTGGTGAGAGTTGCTCACCAGCAGATTTTCTAGTGCGCCTCCACTGACATCTTGATGTAGACAGCAGTGAGAACCGCGAAGATGAAGGCTTGCAGGCCGGCGACGAAGATTTCGAACAGGGTGAATGCCAGTGCGCCGAGCAAAGTCAAGGTGCCCAGCGGTTTCATAGCAGCCGCCGCTTCGAAGAACAGGTAGTGGGTACCAAAGAAGCACATCGCCAATAGCATGTGACCGACCATCATATTCACCAGCAAACGGATGGTGAGGGTGGCGGGGCGAATGACGAAAGTGGAGACCAACTCGATGGGCGCCAAGATGAAGTACAGCGGCCAGGGAACTCCGGGTGGGAATAGTTGCGTACGGAAGAACGTCAATGTCCCCTGCGCGCGAATACCGGCGGCAATGAAGATCACGTAGGACAGAATCGCGAACACCAGCGGAATGGCGATCACCGAGGAGGCGGCGATATTCAATCCCGGGATAATGCCTGTGATGTTCATGAACAAGACGGCGAAGAAAATGGTGGTCAAGATGGGGGCGTAACGGCGGCCGTTGACTTCACCCAGGGTTTCGATAGAGATCTTGTCCCGCACGAAGGTGATTATAAGCTCCAACACGGACTGCCCCCGCCCGGGGACTAGTTGTGCCCGCTGTGCACCGATCATCATGATCACCAGCAGGGCAGCGGCGGCGATGATGCGTACCAGCACCAGGCGGTTCATCTCAAAAATGGTGCCCTCGAAGGCGAAGGGAGCCGGGAAGAAGTCCCCCAGTCCAGGCTTGGCTGCCACGATGGCACCGGCAGCTGTGTGGGCAACCGACGTCATTGCTGCGCTAAACAGGATGCACCCCCTGGGGTTGAGTTGGGATTGGCCAAAACGGCCTCGTTCATGGCACTAATCGAACTGTATATGATCCGACGGACGCGCCACATGGGAACCACCCATAATGCTATCAGGATCACCTTCTCGAACAGAATTTTTGGGCTAGCGATTATCCTTTTTTGCCAGCTCTATAGTTTGGATTTTAGCCCGCATGAGAATCCAAGCTTGCGTCAGGCTCTGCGCCAGCACCAGTATTACTAAGGCATACGCCATCGCCCGCGGTTCCAACATCTGGCTCGAGCGCACCAACAATACGGTAGCCAATACCACCAACAGCTTGATCAGATAGTCCCCCATCATGGCCGCACCGAAAAAATCCGGATGCCGCTTCACCACTTCGGTGGTGAACCAGGTGATGGCTGCCAAAACCAATCCCACCGCCACCGCCACCCCGGTGCCGGCCAGGGCAGTTGGCGACACCAGCCAGGTCACCGCCGCTAAGGCTGCTGAGATAATGACGCTCACCAGGACAACCATTTTGGCTAGGCGGGTGAGGGTGTCAGGCAAGTTGGTATACATGATTTGGTCCTTCTTCTTTTGCTGGTTGGGGCCATTCCTACCTGGTGTGCCGGCGTGGGGCGAACCTGGGTGCGGTGCGCGGCACCTGCCGGCATTTCACATGCTGACCACTAAGCTGACTTCTGTCAAAGCCGTCAGGCACTCTTAGTGACCATACTGGACTTCTCTTTCCCCGGCTTGCGCCGTTTCAGCCCAGGCAACAAGTTAATGGTCAACACCACGGTCAGTACAAACGCCGGTATCGCCACCAGTGAGACAGTGAGCGGTGAATACACCAATAGTGCCACCGTGGGGAAGGTGATCACCGCGGTCCACAGGTAGAGCAGCAGCACCACCGCGGTATGGGAATGCCCGATGTCGAGCAGCCGGTGGTGCAGATGCTTGCGGTCAGCGTGGAAAGGTGAATGCCCGGCTTTGACGCGCCGGAACACCGCTAGCGCCATATCCACGATGGGAATCGCCAACACCACGATGGGCAAGATGATGGGCAAGAAAGAAGTGATTAGCTGGGAATCGCCCAATACCAGCGGATCGATCTGGCCGGTCACGATAATCGCTGCACTGGCAGTGATGGTCCCTAAACCGAGCGCTCCAGAATCACCCATGAAGATCGAACCGGGATGAAAATTATGCGGCAAAAACCCGATGCAAATCCCCAACAGCGCGGCGATGATCAGGGAGGCAGTGCTGGCGTAGGTTAAAGCCCCCGAAGCGCGGGTGAGCATGTACGAATAGATGAAGAACGCACTCGCCCCAATCGCCACTACCCCGGTGGCCAAGCCGTCCAACCCGTCGACGAAGTTAACGGCGTTCATCATGGCGACGAAAATAAAGATGGTCACCCCCAGTGACAGCGAAGACGATCCGATGGTGATGCCAAAGATCGGGAACGTCACTAGCTGCACGCCTTGGTAAGCCAGGAAGCCAGCCACCAGGATCTGTCCGGCCATCTTGGCGGTCCAGTCCAGATCCCATACGTCATCGACGAGTCCGAGGGAGGAAATCGCCGCCGCTCCGACCAACACCCACCAGGGGGTCTTAGTTACGAAAACTGGCTCGAAGTACGGAATTTGGGAAGCCACCGTCAAGGCCACCGCGAAACCCACGATCATGGCGATGCCACCGAGCCGCGGGATGGGTTCAGTGTGGACGTCGCGTTCGCGTACGGGGGTGAGCACGCGCCATTCCAGGGACAGTCGTCGCATCACGGAAGTCATCAAGAACGTGACTGCCGCGGCGATGATCATCACCATGAGGTAAAGGCGCATTGGCTTGGCTACTCCCCCGCTGTCCCACTGATGATGGATTGGATCTGCTCAAAGCTGAGGACACCGGTGCGCAAGATCTTCGGATCCGCGCCGGTAGCATCGACGATGGTGGATGGGATTGGCCCATCGGTGGGGCCGCCATCGCAGTACACCGACACGTGTTGCCCGAAATAGGCTTGCGCTTGGGCGCAGGTGGTGGCCGCTGGCTGGCCGGTTAGGTTGGCTGAGGTCACCGCAAGCGGTCCTGCCAGACTTAGGATTTCTAGGGCTAGGGGGTGGTCGGGCATGCGCACCGCGATGGTGCCGGGCGCATCCCCCAAGTCGTAGGCGCGAGCTTTTTCGCTGCGGTTAAAAACTAAAGTCAGCCCCCCGGGCCAGCACTGGCGCATCAGGCGCAGGGCCCAGTCCGGAACGTTGGAAGCCAGTTCGAGGGCGGTTTGCACGCTATCTACCAGCACCGGGGATGGCATGTCCCGTCCTCTTCCCTTGGCGGCAAGCAGTGCCTCCACTGCCGGCGTGGAAGTGGGGTTAGAGGCAATGCCGTAAACCGTGTCGGTAGGCATCACCAGCAGTTGGTCACCGCCCAGCGCACGCAAAATGGTGGCCTCATCGGCTGCGGAAAGAGGTGGGCGCAACTGGGTCATAGGGTTCATTGTCTCACGCTCGGGGTATCCAAGCCGACAAAAAGCGCGGACGCTGGTTCAAGTCCAAATGGACCCGCACGTCCTCGTAACCAAGCTGGCGCAACCCCGCTACCAATGCCGGCCCCTGAGTTTCGTCGTGTTCCATCAGGAAGGCACCGGTGGGACGCAGGTAGCGGCGGGCCGCGCGGGCGATGGCCAGTGGGATTTCGGTACCATCTGCTCCCCCGCCCCACAGCGCCAGGTCCGGGTCGGCGCCGGCTTCAGCATCCAACTGGCGCGCGGGCACGTAGGGCGGATTCGATACCACCAGGGAGAATCCGTCCTCGAAACTGGGGGGCAAAGCGGTGGCGTCGCCGTGGGTGAAATTCACTGCCAACTGCAGCCGCGCGGCGTTGCGTCGCGC
Source organism: Actinomycetes bacterium (assembly GCA_023389315.1). GTDB lineage: Bacteria > Actinomycetota > Actinomycetes > Actinomycetales > Actinomycetaceae > Gleimia. The sequence continues at coordinate 52,754 of JAEWEQ010000009.1, forward strand.
CGACGCGACAGCCACCTCGGATATTTCCACCGCTTCCACCTGTGCTAATTGCTCCGGGCCGAGTCGGTGTCGCAGTGCTAGAGCGATGGCGCCCGAACCACTACACAGGTCCAGCACTCGTACCGGCTGCGGGAGGGCGTGAGTGTCGCCGGTAGCGGCGGTGATAATGTCGCAGGCGGCTTCTACCAATAGCTCGGTTTCGGGGCGGGTGCAGAACACTCCTGGCAGGGCTTCCAGCTCCAGGCCACAAAAATATTGTTTCCCGAGGACGTGCTGCAGGGGTTCTCGCCCCGCCCGGCGCGCCACCATCGCTTCCAAGTCCTGCAACTCAGCGTCGGTGAAGCTCTCCACCAGGTACAGGGGCTTGCCGACCACTTCCTGGATCAGGGCAGTAAGGTCCGCGGCCGGGCTGGGCACTTGGGCGTGGGTTAGGCACTCATGCCAGCGCGCCCAGTGGTGAGCGCGGGTGCGGTCGGCGCGATGGTGGCCGGTCACTGTTCCTGGCCGGCGGCATCCATCCGGGCTTGCTCATCCATAGCGATGCAGGATTCAATCACCGCGTCCAGCTCGCCTTCTAGCACCGTGGAAAGGTTGTAGGCCTTGTATCCAGTGCGGTGGTCAGCGATGCGGTTTTCCGGGAAGTTGTAGGTGCGGATACGTTCGGAGCGGTCCACCGTGCGCACCTGGGAGGCGCGCACGGCGGCGGCTTCGGCTTCGCGTTCTTCCCGGGCTTGTTGCACCAGGCGGGCGCGCAGCACTCGCATCGCAGCTTCCTTGTTTTGCAGCTGTGATTTTTCGTTCTGCATGGACACCACGATGCCGGTGGGCAGGTGGGTGATGCGCACCGCCGAGTCGGTGGTGTTAACTGACTGACCGCCCGGGCCGGAGGAGCGGAAGACATCAATGCGCAAGTCGTTTTGGTCGATGGTGATCTCATCGCAGTCATCGTCGACCTCCGGGACCACCAGTACCCCGGCGGCGGAAGTGTGGACTCGTCCTTGGGATTCGGTGACCGGCACGCGCTGGACCCGGTGGACACCGCCCTCGAACTTCAAATGCGCCCACACCCCGTCTTCGGGAGCAACGTCACCTTTGGAAGCCACCGACAGGGAGATTTCTTTCAAGCCACCCAGACCGGTGGGGGTGGAGGAAAGCTCCTTCACCTTCCACCCCTTGGTTTCGGCGTAGCGGGTGTACATACGCGCCAGGTCAGCGGCGAAGAGGGCGGATTCCTCCCCGCCCTCGCCGGCCTTGATTTCCAAGATGACGTCGTCGGCGTCAGCGGGGTCACGCGGGATCAGGATGCGCACGAGTTTTTCGTGGGTGGATTCCACCAGTTCTTCTAACTGCGGGATTTCGGCGGCAAAGCTGGCGTCCTCGGCTGCCATTTCGCGGGCTGCTTCCAGGTCTTCCAACGCTCCGGTGAAGCTATCGACCGCAGTTTTAATGGAACCGAGCTGAGAGAAACGTTTGGCGAGTTTGCGGGAGGCAGTGCGGTCGGCGAGTACTTCGGGGTCGGCCAGTTGGCGTTCGATCTCGGCGTATTCATCGAGCATCGGTTTGACGGCGTTTAATTCGTGGCTGTAGTCGCTCACAGTTGGTTAGCCTCTCGCGGTTGGTGGCAGGGCGCGGATTTCTGGGTGCGCCGCTGCTTCCCATTGTGCCAGAGCTTAACCCTGGCCTCCAACGCCGAGCCCGGCGCGCGGGTGCAGCGGGGTGTTCGGGGTGCGGGGGTTCGGGCGGTGGCGGGGTTCGGGCGGTGGCGGGGTTCGGGCGGTGGCGAGGTTCGGACGGTGGCGAGGTTCGGGCGGTGGTCGGGTTCGGGCGGCGCCCAGTTCCAGGCAGCGGGGTTGCCCGCGCAAGCGGAGCTTGAATCTTTTAAAGTTAGGGCATGGACAACAAGATGAATTTCGCCGGAACCACCGGCCCAGAAGCTACCGAAAACTGGCAGCAATGGCGCCGCCAAACTGATGAAGATCTCAAAGCCCCCTTCGGGTGGCTCACCCTCTCCGCCCTCACCTGGCTGGAACAGACTCCGCACCCGATTGCGGATTTCCCCGGTAACTGGAGTTACCGCGACGGGGCGGTGGAAGGTGACTTCTCGAAGGTGGACGGCGTGGAGGTAGTGCAAAGCGCCGAAGCTGACTCAGATACCGAACCCCCGCTGGCGGACGCTCCGCGTACCGCGCAGTTCTCCCCCGCGGACGCGCCGCTGTTCCAATACCAGCAAGCCCGTGCGGAAGTCGCCAAGCGCGGCGAGGGCGTTTGTGTGCGCATCCGTCACGCAGATTCCGACCTGCGCCGGTCTTTCACCGGGGTGCCAGCTTGGGATTGGGACGAAAAGTGGGTCGTCAAAGCCCGTTTCGAGCCTTACCCGCAGGTAGTGGTGCGCGATATATTCACCGCCTGGGAAGGTTTAATCAACACCATGGAGTTTTGCGGCGACGTAGTCTTCACCCTGGGTCAGAGCCAGCTGCGTTGGGCGGTCTCGGGCGCGTCCACTGAAAATGCGCGGGTGATTTTCTCTGACGCCGCCGGCAAAGACGACGCCTCCCCGTGGCGCACCGCGCCGGTGGTTTTCGACTCCGACGAGGACGGGGCGAACAGTTGCGTAATTGACTTCAACTACGCCCAAAACTTCCCCGCCCACTACAGTGCCTGGGCCACCTGCCCGCGCCCGGTGGCGGAAAATCACACTGAAGAGCGCATCGAGGCGGGCCAGCAACGTCCTCGTGAAACCGAATCTCACTGGCTATGAGCTGGTAAATCTGTACCACCACAGCGCGCTAGATTCCCCCACGAGGACGGCAGCTGCCACCGCGACGAGCGAAACTGGCGGGGTGAGGAAGACCCTCACCCCGCCAATTTCTAACGTTGACCAGCCAGTGCGGCTGGCATTGCGCTAGTCGTTTTCCTTCGGCGTGGTCTTTGCCACCGTCATTAAGAACTCGGCGTTGGAGCCGGTGTCCTTCAAACGATCCAGCATAAGTTCCAGGGCCTGCTGCTGTTCCAGGTTGCCCAGCACGCGGCGCAAGCGCCACATAATCGCCAGCTCTTCCTTCTTGAACAGCATCTCTTCGCGGCGGGTACCCGAAGCGTTGACATCCACCGCCGGGAAGATGCGTCGGTCTGCCAACTGGCGCGAAAGGCGCAGTTCCATGTTGCCGGTTCCCTTGAACTCTTCGAAGATCACTTCGTCCATCTTCGAACCGGTTTCCACCAGAGCGGAAGCAATGATGGTGAGGGACCCGCCGTCCTCGATATTGCGGGCCGCACCGAAGAACTTCTTCGGCGGGTAAAGCGCGGAAGCGTCCACACCACCGGAAAGAATACGACCCGAAGCGGGAGCCGCCAGGTTGTAAGCACGACCCAAACGGGTAATGGAGTCCAGCAACACCACCACGTCCTGGCCCAGCTCCACCAGGCGCTTAGCGCGTTCGATCGCCAGCTCCGCCACCGTGGTGTGATCCGAAGCGGGACGGTCGAAGGTGGAGGCAATGACCTCGCCCTTCACCGTGCGCTGCATGTCGGTTACTTCTTCAGGACGTTCATCCACCAACACCACCATCAGGTGGACTTCTGGGTTGTTTTGCGAAATCGCGTTCGCGATCTGCTGCATGATGATGGTCTTACCAGCCTTGGGCGGGGAGACAATCAAACCACGCTGCCCCTTCCCAATGGGAGAGACCAAGTCGATGATACGCGGGGTGATGGCCTTCGGGGTGGTCTCCAAGCGCAGCTGTTCGGTGGGATACAGCGGGGTGAGCTTGGAAAACTCCCGGCGTGCCAATGCCTGTTCGGTGGTGAGACCGTTAACTGAATCAAGGCGCACCAAAGCGTTGTACTTTTGGCGCTGACGTTCACCCTCACGCGGCTGGCGCACCGCGCCCACTACCGCGTCACCGGGACGCAGTCCCCAGCGGCGCACGTTCCCCAGCGTGACGTACACGTCGTTGGGGCCGGGCAGGTAGCCAGAAGTGCGCACGAAGGCGTGGTTCTCCTGGACTTCCAGGATGCCGCCGATGGGGATTAAGACGTCGTCTTCTTGCAGCTCGGTTTCGCGTTCTTCGCGCCCATTGCGACGCTTATTGCGCTCGCGGCCGCGGCGGCGGCGTCCACCGCGTTCGTCGCGGTCCTCACGCTCACGCTGATTGCGGGTGGAGCGGCGACGCGAAGCGCGATCATCGTCCTCGCTGTCATTGTCAGCCGATGGCAGTTTGATGTCATCAAGGGTTTCCGCCGGGTGCCGGTCGGTCTCCCCCTCGTGGCGACGATGCGCAGGAGCGTCGGTGTCCGCCTGGGACTTGCGCATCTGACCCAGTTCTGCGCTGAGGTCAACGCGACGCTGGTCGGGGGTACCTTGACCCAGTGAGGCGCCGCGGCGGCGGCGCTTGCGCGCTTGATCGCCGTCGTCTTCCCCACCCTCGGAGTTCGTATCGACCGCATCGACGCGCGGCTTGTCCAGTTTCACAGCCGCCTGCTGTTCACTATCACGCTGGGAGCGCTGGGTGGTGTCGGTGCTGTCCATGGTGGCAGCGCGGCGGGGACGACGCCCGCGTGAGCTTTTCTCAGCTAAGGCGGCAGCGTCCCGGGCAGCCGGGGCCGCCGTGGTTTCTTTGGAGTTAGCCCCTTCTTGCGGCTTCTGGGTTCCTGCGCCACCGGTGCGGGCATCCCGGATGAGGGCGATCAGCTCTGGCCGGCGCATCTTCGCGTTAGCTGCGAGCCCCATCTGATCCGCGAGTTCTTGCAGTTCCGCAAGTCGCAGGGTAGATAGGGGGCGCTTTTTGGGGGTATTGGTTTCGCTCAAGGAGTTTTCCTCACTCGGTAACATGCCAAGGTTTTTGACATATGAAAACCGTGACCATATTAGGTACGGGGATGTTTTTCATGGTTTCGAACGATCGAGTTGTGTTCGCCATTTCGCCCCCAAAAGGGGAAGGCTTGAACACCTCATGAAAACTTAGATACCAACCGGAGCTGGCATTGGTTCTTTTCGAACCCTCGCAGTGAGTATAACACTACTGGGCAATCCACTTACAAGCGAAAAGCCGCCAGATCTGAGTTTCCCACGGTCAAATACTTCACAGTCACGCAAATACTTCACAGTCACGCCACCTGCCCGTGTATCACCTACCGACGCAGTTACTGCCAGTAGCGACCAACATCTCAGTCGATTGTCTGCCCCAGGCGGCTCACCCGCAGCTTAGCGCCACTACTTTCCAACGGCAGGCGCTCCACCTGCCACCCAGCGGCGCGGGCTTCTTCCACCAGCGCTAACGGCAGCGCATCCAGTACCAGTACCGAGGGGCCCGCCCCCGAAATCACTGCCGGATACCCCTGGTCGCGCAGCAGGTCCACCAGCGCCATAGTCGCTGGCATAACCGGGCGTCGGTAGTCTTGGTGTAAAGCATCCGCCGTGGCATCCATCAGGTGCGCACGCGGGGCGACGCCGGCCAAGATCAGCGCCAGCAAGCTAGCGCGCGCCACGTTGAAAGCGGCTTCTTCGTGGGGTACTTCCATCGGTAGGGCCCGCCGGGCTTGCTCGGTGGAGACCCGGAACTTCGGGACCAACACGGTGCAGGCAAGGCCATCAGCAGTTCCCAAACGCGCCACCCGGGCTACCTGGTCGTGCTGGGGCCCCTGATCAAATACCTCCCTGGCACCAGTTCGAGACAGTGCGAGGGCGCAGTGACGGTCGGCAATGAAACTACTGATCTCAGATTCGCCAGTCTGGGCGGGACCTTGCGTGAGGGGCTCTTCCTCTTCGCAGTCTTCCTGCGGTCCCCCACTACCAGCGTCACCGCAGCTATCTGGGCCGACACCGTCCTCGCCACTTCCGGGGCGCGGCGCGCTTCCCATCCACGCCAGGGTGACGCCACCAAAGATCGCTGGCGCCACGTTATCAGGGTGGCCTTCCATCTCGGTTGCCAACTGCAGTACGTCCGCGTCTGTCAAGCATTGCGGGCCCACCAGTCCGCGGGCCAGCTGAATGCCCGCCACGATCGCGGCCGCTGATGAGCCCAATCCGGACCCATGGGGGATACGGTTCACGCAGCTAATATGCAACCCCACTTGGGAAGTTCCCAGTACGTCTAAAGTGTGGTGGGCAGCGGCCGCTACCAGGTTGTTTGACCCAGTGGGGACCTCCCCCGCTCCCACGCCGGTAACTTCCACGCGGGTGGGGCCGGTAGTGGCCCACAGGTCAGCGGTGTCACGCAAACCCAACGCCAAGCCCATGCAGTCGTAGCCGGGTCCAAGGTTGGCACTGGTAGCTGGTACCGTTACGCGGACGTGATCATTTACCAGCCGCATTCATCTACCCTTCGATTCGCAGCACTGATTCAATCCCGAGCACTTGCTCGCTTTCACGCAGCGCTGCAATGGTAGCTTGCACCTCACCTTGCAAGGCTTCGTGTGTGGTTACCACAATATCGACTTGGGACGGTGCGCCGTGGTCTTGATGCACCGTTTCCAAAGAAATCCCATGCGCGGAGAAAATTCCCGCCACCGTCGCCAAGACCCCGGCGGTATCGGGCACCCGGATACGCAAGTAGTAGCGCGTGGGAATGGAGTTGGGGTCCATCACCGGCAGCTGCGCGTAGCAAGATTCACGCGGCGCGTGGCCGCCGTGGGCGCGGTGAGAGGCAGCCGCCACCAGGTCTGACAAGACCGCTGAGGCGGTGGGAGCCCCGCCCGCTCCCTGGCCGTAGAACATTAAACGCCCAGCGGCTTCGCCTTCCAAGATCACCGCATTGTAGGCCCCGTTCACGCTGGCCAACGGGTGGGAGGTGGGCAACATGGCGGGGTACACCTGGGCGCGGATGCGATCGCCCTCGCCGGTGCAAACTCGCTCCGCGATCGCCAGTAACTTAATCACCTGTCCGCGGGCGCGCGCGTTCGCGATGTCAGTGGCACTTACCTTGGTGATGCCTTCGACTTCCACCTGCTCAATCGACACGCGTGAGTGGAACGCCAGGGACGCCATAATGGCGCACTTGGCTGCCGCATCCAGGCCTTCCACGTCCGCCGTGGGATCGGCCTCGGCGAAGCCGGCTTCCTGGGCCTGTGCTAGGGCTTGGGAGTATTCAGCGCCGGTGGAGGCCATCTGGTCGAGGATGAAGTTAGTGGTGCCGTTGACAATGCCCAACACCTTCATAATGCGGTCCCCGGTGAGGGATTCTCGCAGTCCATAAACGATTGGCACCGCGCCGGCGACCGCGGCCTCGTAGTACAGGTCCGCTTCGCTCGCTTCCGCCAGTTCGTAGAGTTCCGGCCCGTGGGTGGCCAGCAGCGCCTTGTTGCCAGTAATCACGGTGGAACCTTGCTGCAGGGCTTGTTTGACGTAGGTGAAGGCCGGTTCGATCCCCCCGATCAGTTCAATCACAATGTCGGCGCCGGCCATGGCTGCGGCCGCGTCGGTGGTGATCAGCTTCGGGTCGATCTCGACGCTGCGGGGCGCCTGCGGGTTGCGCACCACCACGTTCTTCAGTTCCAACGTGGCGCCGGCGCGCGCACCGAGTTCTTCCCCCCGTTCGGTGAGCAGCCGGATCACTTCCGACCCGACGGTACCTGCCCCCAGGGCGGTGATGCGTACTACTGGTGCCTTCATGGATGGGATCTCTTTCTTAGGTTGTGGAGGGTTGGGATTTGGCTGCAAACTGTGTCTTAGCTGGTCCGCCGGCTACTTCACGAGGACGGGAACCGCCGCATGAGGTCATCTACCGTTTCCGGTTGCACCACCCATTGGGCGCTGCCGGCTTTCACTCCCAGGGTGCCGGGGCGGGGGAACATGTTGTAGTTCGAAGCCATGGCATGCCCGTAGGCTCCGGTGGCGGGCACCGCCAGCAGGTCACCGCGTCGAATGTCTCCCGGTAGGGCCACATCGTGGATGACGATGTCCCCCGATTCACAGTGTCCGCCCACTACGCGACACAGGGTCGGCGCGGCGGTCGACGTCCGGTTCGCCAACGTCGCGGTGTATTTCGCTTCGTACAGCGCGGGGCGAATATTGTCTGACATGCCACCGTCAACGGAAATGTAGCGCCGCGTCCCACCGTCTTCCAACGGTACGTCCTTGATAGTGCCCACCCGGTAGAGGGTGATCGTTGCCGGTCCAATGGTAGAGCGACCCGGTTCAATAGATACGCGCGGCACCGGCACTTGGTGCTCTTCGCAAGCAGTTTTGACCGCCCTCGCCAAGGCTGCTGCTACCGCGCCTTGGCTGGGAGGCTGCGGGTCGGCCCCGGTGTAGGCAATGGCATACCCGCCGCCCAGGTCGACTTCCTCAGTGGTGATGCCTTTTTGTGCCAGTTCCGCCACCAGTGACATCAGGCGCTGTGCAGATTGAGAGAAAGCTTCCAGATCGAAGATTTGCGATCCGATGTGGGCGTGCAGGCCGAGGAACTCTAGATCGGGGTTGGCGGCGATTGCTTCGGCCACCTCCCTCGCTGCGCCGGTGGCCAGGGATAGACCAAATTTTTGATCCTCGTGAGCGGTAGCGATGAAATGGTGGCCTCCGGCGTGCACCCCGGTGGTCACCCGTACCATCACGCGTGCGCGCCGCCCGTGTTGCTTCGCCACTGCGGCGATGCGCGCCACTTCTTCGCGGCTGTCCACCACGATCCGCCCGATGCCTCGCTCCCCTGCCTGCAGCGCCAGGGTGAGAGCAGCGTCAGATTTGTCATTGCCATGCAGTCCCACCGTATCTGGATCAGCGCCGGCTGCGAGTGCGCAGTGTAACTCCCCCAGCGAGGCGGTGTCGATTCCCATGCCGGCACCGCTGACGATGCCTACCACGGCGGGCGCCATCATAGCTTTAGCGGCGTAGTAGGCGCCGCCACCCGCGAATCCGTATCCGTCCCAAAACTCTTCTGCCATGGCGGTGGACCAAACTTGCGCTCGTCCCGCCAGGTCGTCCAGGTCGAGGACGTAGACGGGGGTGGCGTAGTCGCGCGCCATGTCGGTAGCGCGGATCCCGCCGATAACAAGGCCCCCGTCCTCGTCGCGCGTGACCGACCACGGCCACAGGTCGGGTCGGTCTTGCGGTTCGGGGCAGATGAGTTCGGCGAGGGGGGATTCAGCGTTCAATAGCGACCTCCTGGTTGGTTGCCACCTACTGTCTCACGTTCCCGCTACCTTTGGCGCTCCCGCCCGCCATGCGGAATTACGTAGGCGCGCCGCCCGGAGTCGAGGCGGCGCACCTACCTTTTCCACTTGTACGAGGACGTTCCTCGCGTTGGCGCTAGCGCGTCACATGCGTTCGGGGGCGGTAACTCCCAGTAGTTCCAAGCCGTTGCGCAGCACTTGGCCGGTGGCGTCGTTTAGCCACAGGCGTGCCACGTGGGATTCATCCACCGATTCGTCAGCGCGCGGCGTCACGCGGCACTGTCCGTACCAGGTGTGGTAGGTGGCGGCCAAGGATTCCAGGTAGCGGGCCACCCGGTGGGGTTCGCGCAGTTGCGCGGCTTGCGACACCACCGCGGGGAAGGTCGCCAGGGCGCCCAGCAGGGCGGCATCAGCTTCGTGGTCTAGCGCGGCGGGGCTGAAGCCGCTGTCGCGTGAGACCCCGTGCGCGGCGGCGTTGCGCCCCACGTTTGCGGTTCGCGCGTGGGCGTATTGCACGTAGTAAACCGGATTCTCGTTGGTGTTCGAGCTGAGCAGATCCAGGTCGATATCAACCGACTGGTCCATGGAGGTGCGCACCAGCGAGTAGCGGGCCGCGTCGACCCCCACCATATCGACCAGGTCATCGAGGGTGACGATGGTGCCGGCGCGCTTGGACATGCGTACCGGCTGTCCGCCGCGTACCAGGTTAACTAACTGGCCAATAATGATCTGCAAGTTGTCGCCTGGCACGTCGCCAAAAGCCGCACACATCGCCATCATGCGCCCGATGTAGCCATGGTGGTCGGCGCCCAGCAAAAGGATGGACTGGTCGGCGCCGCGCTCGCGCTTATTCAAGTAGTAGGCGATGTCACCGGCAAAGTAGGCCGCATCCCCGTCGGACTTGATAATCACCCGGTCTTTGTCGTCGCCGAAGTCGGTCGAGCGCAGCCAGGTGGCGCCGTCGGCCTCGAAGATCACGCCGCGCTCGCGCAGTTTATCGATGGCGTCAGCGACCGCACCGGAGTGGTGGAGGGAGTCTTCGTGGAAATACACGTCGAACTCCACCCGGAAGTCGGCTAGCTTTTGCTTAATTTCGGCGAACATGAGTTCCACGCCGCGAGCGCGGAAAATCTCTACCGCTTGGGTTTCAGGCAAGGTGGTGGGGTCTGCCTCCCCAGCAGCGGTAGCGTCGGCCACCACTTGGCTGGCGATGTCGTCAATGTACTGGCCGCCGTACCCGTCCTCGGGCGTGGGCTGCCCTTGGGCGCGCGCGTAGAGGGACTTCGCGAAACGGTCAATCTGTGCCCCGTGGTCGTTGAAGTAGTATTCGCGCACCACTTCAGCTCCGCTCTTGACCAGGATCCGGGCGAGCGCATCCCCGGTTGCCGCCCAGCGCGCTCCCCCCAGGTGGATGGGGCCGGTGGGGTTCGCGGAGACGTATTCGAGGTTGACGACCTTCCCACCCTGGGTTTGGGACGCCCCGTAATCACTGCCGGCCTGCAGGATGGTGCGCGCCAGTTCCCCAGCTGAGGCAGCATCGAGGGTGAGGTTAATGAACCCTGGTCCGGCGACATCCACTCTCGCAATCCCATCGGCTTGACGTAGGCGCTCAGCGAGTTTTTCGGCGAGGACGCGCGGGGCCACGCCCGCGAGCTTCGCCAGGCGCATGGCGACGTTGGTAGCCCAGTCCCCGTGTTCGCGGTTACGAGGGCGTTCAATCAGGCCTTCGTTGGGGATTTGCGCTGCTTCAAGGTTTATCTCCCCCTCGGCGGCGGCCGCTTGAAGCGTGTCGTGAATGAGTTTTTCCAGATCCTGAGGTGTCATAACGCCGATTCTACGTCTCTGACCATTGACGCTCCCAATTCGGCAGCGCCGCCACCTAATCCAGGTTCAACCTCACTGCACCGCGAGTCTAGGTTTCGCGCTTGGCTGCGATGGCCGCCCCATTCGATCTCCGGCAGACCCGGTCGCTAGCCGACCGCATCACTACCCCATTCGATCTCCGGCAGACCCGGTCGCTAGCCAACCGCATCGCTACCCCACCCGATCACCGGCTGTTATCCGCTTCAGCGCGGGGCGCACCCTCAGCGCTGTTGTTCGTACTGGCTCATCAGGTCAATGCGCTCTTGGTGGCGGCTTTCTCCTGAGAACGGGGTGGCGAGGAACACCTTCACGAACTTGGTGGCTTCACCCTCCTCGTGTTGGCGCGCACCGATGGCAATGACGTTGGCGTCGTTGTGTTCGCGTGCCAGCACCGCGGTGGCCTCAGACCACACCAGGGCAGCGCGCACACCGGTCACCTTATTGGCGGCCATCTGTTCCCCGTTGCCGGACCCGCCGATCACAATCCCGAGGGAACCGGGGTCCGCCACCACTGCTTCCCCACAGGGGATGCACATGGTCGGATAGGCGTCGAGGGCGTCGTACTCGGTGGCGCCGTGGTCGATCACCTCATGGCCGTCCGCTTTGAGTTCGCGAATCAGATGTTCGCGCAGTTCGTATCCGGCGTGGTCTGCAGCAATGTGGACGCGCATGTTGGCTCCTCTTTTTCGATTCATACGCAAGTTTTGTAGCGGTCCCCTTCAGGATATCCCGCTCGCGTGCTTACGGTTGCACCCGCGGCTCACCACCGCTTCGCAGTTGGCCTTATTTTTTCGCTCCCTGCTTGCGTCGCCACAGGAAAGCGCCCACCGCGATGGCCAGCAGTGTCACTGCTGACACCGCCACGCCGGGCATCAGCCCCACCGTCTTGAAGGTGCAGCTAACTTCACCTTCCTTCTGCGGACGAACCGTGAAGAAGCCGGTGCTGCCATCGGTGGTGGCGTTGGAGCACTGCCACTGGGGCGAAAAAGCGGTAGCTATCAGCACTGGGTCAGTACTAGTGGCCTGTAAGGTCATGGTTTTGCCGCTGAGGGCAACGTCCACTGGCTCCATTTCGTTGGCAGCTTGAGCCGCCAACTTGTAGGACGCGCACGCGAACTGACTAGCGGGAATCGAAGTGTCTTTGCCCACTACCAAGTGAAATACGGCCTTGTGTGAGCGGCCAGAAAGGATCACACCCTGGCGCACTCGATCGCTGGGCCGGTCATCGACTTTGGCTCCGAAACTCGGCCCGGAACCAGGAACTGCGGGTATGCCCCGGCCGGGCATTGCCCGGTGACGTGCACCGTCTTGCCTGATTTCATTAGAAAATCACCATCCGGCGTCCCCTATCCCGTAGGGGACCTTCCCAAAGGGATAGCGCCCGGACCACGCTAACGCCACGTTGAAAACTAGTACCTGAAGCAAAGCAGCAGCAACGACTTGGTTGGCCAACCAGTGTGGCAAGCGAAGGTTTCCAGGCGTCTAGTTCCGGTGAGATTTACGCATTTAGCCCGTGCTCTTTGAGTGAAAGTAGCCTATAGCCCCGTCATTGTACTTTAGGTATGTCGGCAGGCATGGAAAGCGCCCCGAACAGGACTCGAACCTGCGACCTTCTGCTCCGGAGGCAGACGCTCTATCCGCTGAGCTATCGGGGCGGGCGCAAAAACGCTTTGCTCAGTTTAGCAGCGCTCGGCGGGGGAAGAAAATCAACGCTACTACTGACTGCGACCTCAGGTTTCCTAGGATCGCCGGCTTTTCAGAATGGAACGCGCCATGGTTGGATCATCGGTAATGATGGCGTCGGCGCCGCGATCTAGTGCCAAGTGCACCTGCTGGGCATCATTCAGAGTCCACACGTGCACGTGGTAGCCCAAGTAGTGGCTTAGGGCCACGAAACGCTGCGTGATAATAGGGATTCCCCGGTAGCTCAGCGGCACTTGCACGGCGACGGGACGCCCCGCCCTCGTGTCCGATTGCAAAGCGGCGCGATGCCATGGCAGATGCAGCCAACTGCGCTCGGGCAGACGCGAGGTAGCCACCAGGGAAGCGATCTCTGACTCCCCCAAGGAAGTAGCGATATTCGGGTGGAGACGGCGGATCTTGCGCAATCGGGCGGAACTGAAAGAAGCCAGTAGCACCCGGCCTTGCGCACCGGCGGCAGTGATGGCGTCAAGTAGGGGTTGTACTACGGCGTCGGATTTGGCGTCGATGTTGAAAGCGGTATCGGGGAACTGGGCCAGTGCTTCCGTCAGAGGTACCGGTCCGCGGCGTGAGCCGTGCAACGTCAGGGCCCGCAGTTCCTCCCCGGATAAGTTACCTACCGCTCCCCTGCCGTCGCTGACCCGCTCAAGCACCGGATCGTGCAACAGGAAAACTTCGCCATCTGCGCTTAACTGCGCGTCGGTCTCCACGTAGTCGAATCCTTCAGCCGCGCAGAACTCGAAGGCTTCCCAGGAGTTTTCCGGCCGCATCAGACCGCCTCCGCGGTGGGCGATCACGCGTGGACAAACGCGGGCTTTGGGATTAAACATTCAGGCCCCTAAGAACTTGGCGCTTGAGCGCAAAACAAATAGGAAAACAAAATGGTGGCCACTAGGGCCACCATTGAGCAGTGGACTACCCGCAGCCTTGACCAATCTGGCGAGCATGCTGCTCCAGCCACGGGATCGGGTCGAAGGGGGTGTCGAAAGAATCATGCACTTCAAAGTGCAAGTGCGGTCCGGTGGAGTAGCCGGTGTTACCGATGGAAGCTACCTGCTGTCCAGCTTTCACCTGGTCCCCCACGTGTACCAGGACGTCTTGGGCGTACATATGCGCATACCCGCTGTAGTAGACCTCCCCATTGGGATATTCATGGCGAATACGCAGCCAATAGCCGTAGCCACCCGAAGTGCTGGAGTCCACTACTACTCCGTCAGAAACCGCGTAGATCGGTGTGCCCAAGGGGCCTGAGAGATCGACACCGGCGTGTAGGCGGGAGATTCCCAGGATCGGGTGGAAGCGAGTACCGAAGGGCGAGGCGAAAGAGAAGGTGCCTTCCATCAGCGGCCACACGATGGGGGCGGACTCCGTGACCACGCGGTCACCGTTGGCGGCGGAGGTAGCCCCGGGCACGCAGTTAGTGATGGATAGTGGGTTGCGCACTCGCTGGCGCGAGGCCGCGGTTTCCACCCGCGCTAAATCCACTGCTTCAGGTGCGCTCAGCACTTCTGGGTTGCGCCAAGAATCGGTGTCACCGGCAGTGATCACGCCAACTTTAGTGGGAACCGCCTGGGTGCTTTCTGGGCCGACAAAGCCTGACAGAGGTGCGGCGATCGTGGCCGCTGCCAATGCTCCTAACAGCACACCCCGCACCACGGTTGCGCCGCTGCGAACCACAGCTGCTCCCTTGCGGGTATTTTGCTGGGCTTTACGTTGCTGTTGGAGTTCCCGCCGGCTGGGAAACTTCGCGGGCGCTGAGGCATCGTCAGGCAGCACTAAGATTTGTCCTTCCCAGGTGGCGGTGGATAGAAAAGTTGCATTCGCACTCTATAACGAAGATATAACGTCAAGTACTACTCACGCTAGGTTTCCACGCGGAATGTGGATCGATTCACGTTGCATCGCATCCCGCACCTCCCCGATGAGTTCTTCGATCACGTCCTCGAGAAATAACACGCCCACCGTCTTACCATCCTCGATTACCTCCGCTAGGTGGGTACCGGAATGCTGCATGGTACGCAGTGCATCTTCAACCTCGGCGGCCGCATCAACTTGCGGCAGCTCGCGCACGCGCCACTGAGCGACCGCCTGTTCCCGGGCAGGGCCGCGCGCGTAAAGCACGTCCTTGAGGTGTATGTAGCCAACCAGCTCCCCATTGCCTCCGGTCACGGGGTAGCGCGAAAATCCGGTCTTGGCGACCTCTCGTTCTACCTCTGCGGGGGTGAAACCAATCTGCATGGTGACCACCTGTGGCAAAGCCACCATGGTGTCGCCCACCGATTCTTGAGAGAACTCCAGCGACCCCGACAGCAGCCCCAGGTCATCGTCAATCGTGCCTTCAGCTTGTGAAAGCTCCACAATGGAGGCCACTTCCTCCATGGTGAAGGTAGCAGCCACTTCCGATTTAGGTTCAAAACCCAGGTGGCGGATGAACCAGTTCGCCAGGTGATCCAACCCCACCACGATCGGGCGCGCCAGCTTGCCGATGGCCACCAGGGGCGGTGCCAGCCACAGCAGCGCTCGATCGGGCATCGACACTGACAAGTTTTTAGGCACCATTTCCCCAAAAACTACGTGCAGGTAAAGCACGATTATCAGCGCCAATACGAATCCCACCAGGTGCGAGGTCGATGCCGGCAACCCCATCGCCACCAACGGTTCTTCAAAAAGATGTGCGATAGCCGGTTCTGCAACCGCCCCCAGGGAAGTGGAGGCTACCGTGATCCCGAGCTGGCAAATCGCTAGCAGCATCGATACGTGCTCGATCGCCCACAGCGCAGTGGCTGCCCCGCGCCGACCTTCCGCCGCCAGGGGCTCAATTTTTGCTCGCCGCGAGGAGGTAACCGCGAACTCCCCGGCCACGAAGAAAGCATTTAGTGCTAGCAAGAACACGGTTACGGTAATGCCGACGGCGGGGCTCATTTTCGCCCTCCCTTTAGGTCTTGCGTAATCGCGGGTTTCCCGTCCGTATCTTCGCTGACGTTAATAAGGTTGACGCGCCGACCTTCCATGCTGGTGACTTTCAACGTGGTCGTGCCCACGGTGACCTCATCGCCCACTTCTGGGATGCGCTCCAACTCGGCCATGATCAGCCCCGCCAGGGTTTCGTAGGGCCCATCGTCACTTACCCAAATACCGGTTCGCTCTTCCAACTCATCGGGGCGTAGCACACCGGGAACTTGCCACTGTCCCGAGCGCAATCGGCGGATACCGTGGCGACGCAAGTCGTGTTCGTCGGCTACTTCCCCCACGATTTCTTCCACCACGTCCTCGAGCGTGACCACCCCGGAGGTGCCGCCGTACTCATCCACCACCACGGCGATTTGCAGCCCCTCTTGCCGTAGCTGCAGCAGCAGCGGTGCCAGCGGCAGGGTCTCGGGAACCCGCAGCGGCTGGGAGGTGAGGGATGATGACATCACGCTCACTTCAGCGCGCCGCTCGAAGGGGACGGCAACGGCGCGGCGCAAGGATACGAACGCCACGATGTCGTCACTGCCCTCCCCAATTACCGGAAAACGCGAGTGGCCGGTCTTACGGGCCAGCTCCACCACGTCCTCGGCACTGTCCGTAGCCAATAACGCTTCCATGCGTCCACGGTCAGTCATCACGTCAACGGCAGTGCGCTCACCCATGGCAATCGACTTTGTCAGCAGCGAGGCGGTGGAAGTATCCAGGGTGCCTTCTTCCGCGGAGTGACGCACCAGAGCCGCCAGTTCCGAGGCCGATCGCGCCGATGAGATCTCTTCCATCGGCTCGATTCCCATCGCTCTTAGTACCGCGTTGGCAGTGCCATTTAGCAGGCGGATCAGTGGGCGGAACACCATAGTGAAGGCAGTTTGGAGGGGCGTGACCCAGCCCGCGGTCCGCATCGGGTCAGCTAGTGCCATGTTTTTGGGGATTAGCTCGCCAAACAACATTGAGAATGCGTTGATGAAAATGACAGCCAGCGTCAAAGCGATGGTGGTGGCGAGGGCGGTCGCCAGCCCGAGGTTATTAAAGGCCCGGAAAAATATGTCAGCCAGCGCCACCTGGGTGGTGTAGCCCAGCAAAATCGTGGTCAGGGTGATTCCGACTTGCGCCCCAGATAACTGGGTCGAGAGTTTACGGATGGCACCGAGCACCTGTTTGGCGCGGGCGTCGCCAGCAGCGGCGCGTCGTTCCACTGACGCAGAGTCGAGGGCGACGTATGAGAACTCGGCCGCCACGAAGACAGCGGTTCCTACTGTTAATAGGACGCCGAGCAAGATCATTAATAGGTCGTAAATCACCGGTGTATCACCGGCCTGGTACTTCGGTAAGGTTCGCCGTGGTTCATCGTCTCCCAGCATAGCGAAATATTTGCCGCGTTAGCAGTACGGAGTTGGCGACTGTGACGTACTTTGTCTTTCAGTCAGATAGTCACCACGTCTTTACCTGCCATTTCCAATATTTCTTAAAGTCTCTCCATATCGAGAGACTTTCGCGGTTTTTCGTCCTAAACTAGCAGCAGACCACGTATTGTGGACGATGAAACCATAAAGCTTCGGCTTTACGCCGTTCGCCAGTCAAGGAAGCAGGAGCGATGAACAACGACACCCCCGGTCCCATCCAGGCAGCCCCCCGTCCCCCGGCCCCACCGGCGCCGCGCAAACGTTCGCAGATCTCAGCCGACGCCCTCGCCGCCCCTTCTGCCCCGGTAGCCCCTTCCGCTTCCCGTTTTAACCCCAACTCCACTGACGTCACCCGCTCCGACCTGCCACCGCGCCCACTTTCCCGCATCGCTCAGCCCACCAGCCCGTACGCGCGCGTTACCCGCACCTGCGCTGCCTCCAGCCTCAACCAGGAACTACGCACCGATAACGTGGAAACTCTGAAGGGCGCAGGTCGTGCGGTAGTAAAGAATATGGAGGCTTCCCTCGAAGTCCCCACCGCTACTTCCGCCCGCCAGATTCCCGCCAAACTACTGATCGAAAACCGCGCGGTGATCAACTCCCACCTGGCGCGAACTCGCGGCGGTAAGGTCTCCTTCACCCACCTGATCGGCTACGCGGTAGTGGAAGCACTGGTGGAGATGCCCTCCATGAACGTGCGCTACTGCCTGGACGAAAAAGGCAAACCGGCGATGGAGCACTTCGCGCACGTCGGCTTCGGTCTAGCCATTGACCTGCCCCGCAAAGACGGCTCTCGTTCACTCATGGTGCCGGTCATCCACGAAGCCGACACCATGACTTTCGACCAGTTCGTAGACGCTTACGAGGACGTGGTTAAGCGTGCTCGCGGCGGCAAACTCACCGGTGATGACTTCGCTGGCGCCACCGTCACCCTCACCAACCCCGGCACTTTGGGCACCACTCACTCGGTGCCGCGTCTGATGCAAGGTCAAGGCACCATCATCGGGGTGGGCGCCACCGACTACCCGGCGGAATGGGCGGGGGCTTCCGCTCAGCGCCTGGCCGCCCTCGGCATCGGCAAAATCATGACCATGACCTCCACTTACGACCACCGCGTGATCCAAGGTGCCGGGTCGGGTGAGTTCTTGCGCACTGTCTCACGCAAGCTGGCCGGGCAGGATGGCTTCTACGACCGCGTCTTTGACGCCCTGCAGATCCCCTACCCGCCGTTCCGCTGGGAGAAGGACCGCGAATACGATCCTGACCGGGAAAAGGGTAAGCCCGCCCGCATCATGGAAATCATCCATGCCTACCGTTCGCGCGGCCACCTGGCGGCCGACACAGACCCACTGGCGTACAAGGTACGCCGCCACCCGGACTTGGATATCACCAAGTACGGCCTGGGCGTGTGGGATCTGGACCGCGCCTTCCCCACCGGTGGTTTCGGTGGACGCGACCACATGCTGCTGCGCGAAATCCTCGAGCAGCTGCGCGACACCTACACCCGCACGGTTGGTATCGAATACATGCACCTCCAAGACCCGGCGCAGCGCCAGTGGGTGCAAGAGCGTATTGAGCACCCGTGGGAGAAGCCGGCTTTGGAAACCCAACGCCACATTCTCACCATGCTGAATCGGGCCGAAGCTTTCGAACACTTCCTGCAGACCAAGTACATTGGCCAGAAGCGTTTCTCGCTCGAGGGCGGGGAGTCCCTGATCCCGCTGCTGGACCGGGTGCTGTGGGTGGCTTCCCACGACCAGATCGCAGAAGTGGCGATCGGTATGGCTCACCGTGGGCGCTTGAATGTGCTGGCTAATATTGCCGGGAAGTCCTACGGGCAGATTTTCTCAGAGTTCGAAGGCAACATCGATCCGCGCAGCGTCCAAGGATCCGGTGACGTGAAGTACCACCTGGGCACCGAGGGCGTGTTCACTGCCGATGACGGTTACGCCACCAAGGTGTACCTGGCAGCCAACCCCTCTCACCTGGAAGCCGCCGACGGCGTGCTCGAGGGCGTGGTGCGCGCCAAGCAAGACATGCTCGGTGAGCCCGGCTACCCGGTTTTGCCGATCCTCATCCACGGTGACGCCGCATTCATCGGTCAAGGCGTGGTGTACGAAACCCTCAATATGAGCCAACTGCCGGCCTACCGCAACGGCGGTACCCTGCATGTGATTGTGAACAACCAGATCGGCTTCACCACCTCACCGGCTTCGGGCCGCTCCACCAGGTACTGCACCGACCTCGCGAAGGGTCTGCAGGTCCCGATCTTCCACGTCAATGCGGATGATCCAGAAATGGTGGCGCGAGTGGCGAAACTGGCTTTCGACTTCCGCCAAGAGTTCAACAAGGACGTCATTATTGACCTGGTTTGCTACCGCCGTCGTGGCCACAACGAGGGCGATGACCCGTCGATGACGCAGCCGGTGATGTACGAACTCATTGACCGCACCCCCACCACCCGCGAGCGCTACACCCAAAACCTGGTGGGCCGCGGCGATATCACCGCAGAGGATGCGCAAAAGGCGTTGCAGGAATACAACGACCTGCTGGACCAGATCCTCACCGAAACCCGTAAGCACGGCGGACAGGTTAAGAATGACGGGCAAGACGCGGTGGCGGGCTTGGAGCGCCCCGAATCGCAGCGCGTGGATCAGGGTGTGATGATCGGTTGGGAATCGCCCGTGCCGCAGGACGTGATCGAACGCATCGGCGATGCCCACGTCTCGGTTCCGGAGGGATTCACCCCGCACCCGAAGATGCTGAAGCTGTTGGAAAAGCGCCAACAGATGACCCGCGAGGGCAACATCGACTGGGGCTTTGGCGAGCTGTTGGCTTTCGGTTCACTGTTGATGGAAGGCACCCCGGTGCGCATGTCCGGTCAGGATGCGCGCCGCGCCACCTTCGTGCAGCGTCACGCCACTTTGCATGATCACAAGAACGGTCACGAGTGGACTCCGCTGAACTTCCTGGTGGAAGGCCAGCCGGCGTTTGAGATTTATGACTCGTCGCTGTCCGAGTACGCTCCCATGGCTTTCGAGTACGGTTACTCGGTGGAACGCCCCGACGCGCTGGTGCTGTGGGAAGCCCAGTTCGGTGACTTCGCCAACGGCGCGCAAACCGTGATTGATGAGTTCATCTCTTCTTCCCAGCAAAAGTGGGCGCAGCGCTCCTCCGTGGTGCTGCTACTGCCCCACGGGTATGAAGGTCAAGGACCGGACCACTCTTCGGCCCGTATTGAGCGGTACTTAACGCTGTGTGCGGAAGACAACATGTGGGTGGTCCAGCCCTCTACCCCGGCTAACCACTTCCACTTGCTGCGCACCCAGGCGTACCGTCGCCCGCGCACCCCGCTGGTGGTGTTCACCCCCAAGCAGCTGCTGCGTTTGCCCGCCGCTAGCTCCCAGTTGGAGGAGTTCACCTCCGGTGCCTTCCAACCGGTGATTGGAGAGGTCAACGACAGCTTCACTCAGCGCGCCGAAGAGATTAAGCACGTGATCATGTGCTCGGGCCGCGTCTACTACGACCTGGTGAAGGAACGTGCCCGCCGCAAGGATGAATCCACTGCAATCATCCGCCTAGAGCAGTACTACCCGCTAGCTACTGACGCTTTGCAAGCGGAGCTGGCGAAGTACCCGAACGCGGACTTGAAGTGGGTGCAGGACGAGCCGCAGAACCAGGGTCCGTACCCGTTCTTGGCACTCAACCTGTTCCCGCTGCTTGATCGCCCGGTGGCGGTAGCGTCCCGCCCCGCGGCAGCTTCCCCGGCAGCTGGCACCATGGCGCTGCACAAGATGCATGCGCAGGATCTAATGGCCGCTGCTTTCGATCACTGAGCCAGATAGTTAGCGGGAAGGGGGACGGGTGAATACTCGTCCCCCTTCCCAATGTGGATTCCCCGCATTGGCAGCAGTTGGGTGTCGTTGACACCCTCATTTTCTCCGCCGAGGGCGCGCGCGGGCCTTAACGACGCATCCGCCCTCGTCGATATAAAGTGGGTTGCACAGCCGTCCACCGCGGCGGCTCCGGCGTAGGGAAGGAAGGCACGTAGGTGAGCACGCTCAATCTTTGCGTCATCGGAGATGAACTGGCAGCAGGCGCCGAAGACCCCCGTGGTTTGGGGTGGGTCGGTCGCGTGATTGCGCGCACCGAGATGCCATTCGGTGCCCGGGTATTTAGCCTGTGCCGGGAGCGGGAGACCACCATGGAACTGGCGCAGCGCTGGGAAGCGGAAGTCAGTGCCCGACTGCGCGAGGGCGTGGACAATCGTGTGTTGATTGCGATCGGTAGTGCCGATGTTGATTCGGATCTGAGCACTGCCCGCACACGGCTGAATATCGCCAACATGGTCGATATTGCCAATCGCATGGAACTGCGCCCCCTGGTAGTGGGCCCGCCGCCGTTGCGCTGTTCCGATATGCGTCAACTGTTTGAAATCTCCAAGGCCGCGGCCGAGGTGTGCCGACGCCGCGACGTACCGTTTATCGATACCTTCACCCCGCTGATGCGCCACGACCAGTGGCTCGACGACGTGGCCGTTAACGACGGACGCCTACCGGGCCAAGCCGGGTACGGATTAATGGCCTGGATTGTGCTGCATCGTGGGTGGTACGAGTGGACAGGTCTGTCTGCGCGCCAACGTTGATATAGCCAGGCGGGGCTGCAACCTGGCTAGCACGTTAGCTTGACTAGTCTCAACCGTGCGCGCTGGCCTTGCCAAGCAAGGTGCTGGACCCCCCCGCGCCGACACTATTGCTGCCGACGTGCTTAGTTAGCGAAAATGAGTAGTATTGAGGGGACGGATTCGCCTTTCAGGAAGCACTGCATGAAACCCCCTAGATCAGCACTCATGGACCGCTACGGTCGTCAAGTGCGCGATCTTCGGGTATCGCTTACGGACCGTTGCAACCTACGTTGCTCCTACTGTATGCCTGCAGAAGGACTGGAGTGGTTGCCTGCCGAAGAAACTCTGACCGATGACGAAGTGGTGCGCCTAATCAAATTAGCAATCGACCACTTCTCTATCACTTCAGTGCGCTTCACCGGTGGCGAGCCACTACTTCGCAAAGGCCTAGCCGATATTGCCTCACGCATCCACTCATACGCCCCAACTGTGAATCTCGCGATCACCACCAACGCTCTGGGCTTAGACAAGAAAGCCGCCGCCCTGGTCCAAGCAGGGGTGTCGAGGGCGAATATATCGTTGGACTCACTTAACCCCCTAACCTACGCGCAGGTAGCACGCCGAGACAGACTGGGCGACGCCCTCGCCGGCATCGCCGCCGCCCAAGCCGCCGGCATGGATCCAATCAAGATAAACACCGTGGTGATGCGCGGAGTTAACGATCGCGAACCCACAAATCTCCTGCGTTTTTGTTTGGAGCGAGGCTACCAGTTGCGCTTTATCGAGCAGATGCCACTGGGGCCCAAACACCAGTGGGATCGCCAAGCTATGATCACGCAAGCGGAAATCCTGCAGACCTTGGCCGATGAGTTCGACCTCACCCCGGTGGGGGCAGAGCGCGGATCTTCCCCGGCGCAGCAGTGGCTCGCCCGCGATAAACGCGACGGTAAAGAGGGATCGGTGGGGGTGATCGCCTCTGTCACGGCCCCCTTCTGTGGCTCCTGTGACCGTTCCCGTTTAACCGCGGACGGGCAGCTGCGCAATTGCCTTTTTGCCACGACTGAGACAGATTTGCGCACCCCCCTGCGCGGCGGTGCCACAGACGCTGAAATCGCCCAACTGTGGCGTGAGGGCACGTGGCTGAAAGCCGCTGGCCACCTCATTGGCGATGATGATTTCCAATCACCTGACCGCACGATGTCACGCATCGGTGGCTGAAGGAGGTAACCCTATGAGCGCGTTAACGGTGCGGTTCTTTGCCGCCGCCGCGGAAGCTGCCGGCGTCCCAGAAATCGTGGTAGCACCGGTGTCCAACCGCGGTGAGCTGGAAGAAAAACTGCAGGCAAGCTTCGGGGAAGAACTAGTCCGGCTCCTACCGGTATGCGCCTGGGTGGCAGACGGGGCGGTTATCGACCAGCACACTTGCCTAGCGGGAGTCGAACTAATAGACGTCTTGCCGCCCTTCGCGGGGGGCTGACCGGACAGTGAACGCCCTATTGGCGTCGTACTCGGTTTTGCCGCCCTTCGCTGGGGTCTGACATTGAGCCCTAAGTCAAGGTCGCGGGTGCGCTGGTCCGGTTATGTGCCCGCCCAGCTTGCCGATTGGCAGCTTAGGGCACCCCGCTCCAACGCGACTGCCCATCGCTGAATCCTTGCTTTTTCCAGATAGGTAGACGCAGTTTGACCTCATCCACCAGGTCGCTGACCGCGCTAAACGCCTGGTGACGGTGCGAGGCTGAAACTGCGGCAACCATCGCGGTCTGCCCAACTTCCAGGTGTCCCCACCGATGCACACAAGCGACGCGGTGTACGCCCGGGCGAGCAGCTATCTCAGCAACTATGACCTCTAAAATGCTTTGCGCATCGGGGTGAGCCTGATAGTCAATGTATTCCACAGCTTCACCCGCGTCGTGGTTGCGCACGACGCCTTGGAACGTCACTACCGCTCCGGCTCCGTCGTCTGCTACCTCGGCCATGAAGTTAGCGATATCGACCGCGGCGTCAGTAACTATCGCACGAGTGCGTTCGCCCGCCATCAGCTCGCGTCCTGCGGCTGGTGGTCGCGAACGTCCTTGATTTCGGTCACATGCATAACTTTAGCCACGTACTCGCGGGTGAACGACACTAGCTGCTCCAAGTCTCGGTCACTGAAGGAGGCGGCGTCAGTTGCGGATCCCGGTTGGGCAGCTAGTTTCATAGCAGCACCCACCCCTGCGATGAAAGCGGTTAGTGGAGTGCCCGGTCGGGAGAGCTCATGAGCCGTGTGAGCGGTCATCTTCAGTAGGTCTTGTTCCACTTCAGCAATCAGGCGCCCATCGACTTGCGCGAGTTCGCTAGCTTGTTGCAGCCACCGGCGCATAGCTGCCATCACTTCGGGATCATCTTTTCGTGGCTTCATGACTCCTCCTTACTCCATCATTGCCCGCATTTGCGGTTAAAACCTATCAAATAATACGTAAATGCGTGAGCGTCATTGGATGGTATTAACTGGCACGACTTATCACAACTATAGCCCTCCAGTTGCATGGTTCCCAGCTAGCCACCCCTGGCGTACCACTGCGCCACCGCCTGGCGTCCCGCAGGGGCTAAAACCAATCGTCTCAGGGTTCAAACGTAGCCCCATTTACGCACTTGTGCTATGTCGAAAATGAGGCTTTTCACTGCCCCTCAAATCGCGTTTTTTGGGCGCTATCTCAATGGTTCAACCTCCTAAAGAGTTTGCGCATGTACAGTGGCAATTAAACGCGCAAAACCTACTTCCCAGTGAGGGCACCATGACGAACTCACCAACCCGGACCTCAAACCTCCCCTCGCGCCGAGCCTTCTTAGCCTGGACCGGCCTGGTGGGGGCGTCCACCGCCTTTTTCAGTGCGGTAAGACCGACCCCTGCTAGCGCCGTTGCCTTGCCCATGCCAACCGTAGGAGCTCCCTCGAGCCTGGAAGGAACGCAATCAGTATGGTCTGCCTGCACCGTTAACTGCGGTTCACGCTGCCCACTGCGACTGGTGGTGAAGGAAGGCCAAATCATTCGGGTACTTCCCGAAGATACTGGGGGTGACGACCTCGGCAATCAACAGATCCGCGCCTGTGTGCGCGGACGCTCCATCCGCCACCGTATCTACAATCCAGACCGCCTGAAGAAACCACTCAAACGAAAGCCCGGTACCAAGCGGGGCGACGGCGAATGGATCGAAGTTTCCTGGGAAGAAGCCCTCGATGACATCGCTGCCAAGATGAAGGAACTCATCGATAAGTACGGCAATGAATCGATCTACCTTAACTACGGGACCGGAACCTTAGGAGCCACCGTGGCTCGCTCCTGGCCCCCAGCCCAAACCCCCTTCGCCCGGCTGATGAATCTCATCGGCGGATACCTGAACCACTACTCCGATTACTCAACCTGCCAAATCACCGCCGCCTACCCATACCATTACGGTGACAGGGTGGCCTCTAACTCCTTCGATGACGTTAAGAACTCGAAATTGCAGGTAATGTTCGGAAATAATCCGCTCGAAACTCGCATGTCCGGGGGCGGTGAGACTTTCGTGACGCAAAAGATTAGGCGCGAACACGGGGTCAAGACAATCGTTATCGATCCCCGTTACTCCGATACCGCGATTAATCTGGCTGACGAGTGGATTGCGCTGCGCCCAGGAACCGATGCGGCCCTGGTTGCGGGAATGGCGCATGTAATGATTTCTGAGAACCTGCACGATCAGGCCTTTTTAGACAAGTACTGCGTTGGCTTCGACGAAGCACATATGCCCGAGGGGGCACCCAAACACGCGTCTTACCGCTCCTACATCGAGGGGAAGGGACCCGATGGGATTGAAAAAACTCCTCAGTGGGCCGCTTCCATAACTGGCGTACCCGCGGCCACCATCACGCGGCTGGCGCGCGAGGTCGCCAGCGCAAAGCCGTGCGCGATCACCCAAGGCTGGGGGCCGCAGCGGCACGCCAACGGCGAAAACCAAGCGCGAGCGGTATTCACTCTGGCGGCCCTAGTGGGCCACATCGGTGTCCCGGGGGGCGGCACCGGCGGTCGTGAAGCCTCCTACGGTTTGCCTATGTCCTACCCCTTTAACACTGGCACCGAGAACCCCATCAAAACCTCCATATCCGTATTCTCCTGGACCGATGCAGTTGACCACGGGCCAGAGATGACAGCTGAGCGCGACGGTGTGAGAGGGAAAGCCAAGCTCGATGTGCCGATCAAAATGATCTGGCAGTACGCCGGCAATGCAAATACGAATCAGCATGCTGATCTCAACCGGACGGTGGAGCTGCTGCGCGATGATACCAAAGCGGAGCTGGTGGTGGTGTCTGATATCCAGATGACCGTCTCTGCCCGTTATGCTGACTACGTCCTACCGGACCTTTCAACCGCGGAACAAGAGGACATTATTCAAGAAGGCTCCTCCGGCAACATGGGGTACACCATCGTGGCTTCTAAAGCTATCGAACCCCTGTACGAATGTCGCTCAATCTACTGGGTGTGCAGCGAGCTAGCGCGCCGCTTCGGAGTTGAACAAGCCTTCACCGAGGGCCGCACCCAGGAAGAATGGTGCCGTTTCACCATCGATGAGTCGCGCAAAAATATTCCCGAACTGCCGACCTACGAGGAACTTAAGGAAATGGGGATCTGGAAGAAGCACGGCGAGTCTGTGATTCCCTTAGCCGATTTCCGCTCCGACCCAGTTAAGAATCCCCTGCCTACTCCCTCGGGCAAGATTGAGATTTACTCGGCGACCTTGGCACAAATGGCTACGGAGTGGCAGTTCCCATCCGGTAAGGCCGGCGACAAGCTAACCGCCCTCCCCGAGCACGTCGACACCTGGGAAGGCGCACTAGAAGCACGCACCAATAAGGACTACCCGTTGCAGTGCATCGGACACCACTACAAGGGGCGCACGCACTCTTCCTACGCTAACGTCGACTGGCTGCGCGACGACGCACACCCGCAGATGCTGTGGATCAACTCATTAGATGCCGCGCAGCGCGGAATTGAGAACGGCGACATGGTATCGATCTTCAACGACCGCGGGAAGGTTAAAACCCAAGCTCGGGTCACCACCCGCATCGCACCGGGAGTAGTTTCCCTGCCGCAAGGATCCTGGTATCAACCTGATAAGGACGGTATCGACATTGGAGGCGCAGTCAACACACTCACCAGCTGGCACCCCTCCCCCTTAGCTAAAGGCAATGCCCAGCACACCGTCCTCGTTGAAGTGAAGAAAGCCTGAGGAATAAACGATGAGCAAACAACTTGGTTTCTACTTCAACCAGGAACTATGTAACGGTTGTAAAGCTTGCCAGATTGCCTGCAAAGACAAGCACGACACCCCGATCGGGGTGAACTGGCGCCGCGTGGTCGAATACACCGGCGGATCGTGGAGTGTGAATGGTGACACCTTCACCCCGAAGGTATTTAGCTACTACACCTCAATCTCTTGTAACCACTGCGAGAACCCAATCTGCGTGCAAGTGTGCCCCACCACCGCCATGCACCAAGACGAGGACGGAGTGGTGAGCGTCGATCCTGGTAAATGCGTGGGTTGCCGCTACTGCGAATGGGCCTGCCCGTACTCGGCACCCCAGTTCAACGTGGAGCTCGGCCATATGACTAAATGCGACCTGTGCCGAGACTACCGTGCAGACGGACTGGAGCCTGCCTGCGTCGACGCCTGCCCCTCGCGGGCGCTTGACTGGGGACCGATCGGGGAACTTCGCGAAAAATACGGCAACGTGGATGCAATCGCCCCGCTACCCGACCCGACCATAACCCACCCCCACCTGGTGCTCACCCCTCACCGCGACGCTCAGCCGTGGAACGCCGGCAGCGGCGAGATCGTGAACCGAGAGGAAGTCTAAGATGTACTGGCATGAATGGCCACTAGCCGTATTCACCATCCTCGGCCAGATGGCAGTGGGAGCCTTCCTGGCTTTGGGCTTTATAAACGTCCTAGGGCGGCGCCGCTACCGCCCCGAAACTATTGATCGGGTGGGCGACCCGGCCCTGTACGCCATCGGCCCGGTGATGGTAGCCGCATTAGTGGCATCCATCTTCCACCTGGGCAACCCTCTGAATGCACCCAACGCACTGCGGCATGTCGCCTCCTCCTGGCTCTCACGCGAAATCGTTTTCGGAGCGGCCTTTGCCGCCCTCGGTTTCGCCTTCGCCGCCGTGCTGTG
Organism: Actinomycetes bacterium; assembly: GCA_023389315.1. Taxonomy (GTDB): domain Bacteria; phylum Actinomycetota; class Actinomycetes; order Actinomycetales; family Actinomycetaceae; genus Gleimia. Next base: position 80,609 of record JAEWEQ010000009.1, read on the forward strand.
GCTGCGCTGGCTCAATCACACCCTGCGCACCGCCCTCGCGGTGATAACCGCCTTGGTTGGGCTGGTTTTCATCTGGGTAATGGCCAACGTTTACATGCTCCCCACGGTTCCGGCGTGGAATCACTGGACCACTCCAGCTCAGTTCTTCCTGTCAGCGGTGATTATGGGAGCGATGGCGATCGCGGTGGCCTTTACCTCCTACCCGCTGATTGCCCAGCGCTGGCCGGGCCTGGATAGTTGGGTGCGCGGGCGCGGAAAAGACCGTAAGGTCGAAGATGACCCCGAAGTTGAGCAGTTCGCCCGAGCTATCCTTCGCTTCATCGGCATTGTGGTTATCACGGCCATCGCCTTACAACTGATCGTGATGATCATGTCCATGATGCGCGGCCAGACCTCTGCCAACCCACCCGCGGTGGCATTCCCCATGGGATGGTTCATACTCCGACTGGTGTTGCTTACCCTGGGGGCAGCCATCATGGGGATATATATCTCCAGTGCCGCACCGCGCCAGCGCACCTTCTCACATCTTTGGATGTTGGCCACCAGCAGTTTCGTGTTGGTCACCGTATCGGAGCTGATTGGCCGTTTCATTTTCTACGGCACTATGAATCGGATCGGAATCTAGCTCCCACCTACACTGGCTACTATGAACTCTGTTTACGACCCCTCCGCTGGCGCAGACGCGGCGGCGCAGGCAGAAATGGCGCTGCGCCTGTCCACCGCCTGCCGAATCCTGGCGACCGCCTTATTGGATCCCATCGGAGCCCAGTTAGCGAAGCACTTCGCCACCCACGATTTAGTTACCCAGTGGCCCCTCACCGACGCCTCCAGCAAACACGGTGTGGAAGTGCTCATCAAAGCGATGGATGAAGGCCGGGGACCAGGCAGCGAAGAAGCGATCAAGCGTGACCATCTGTACCTATTCGGCGATGCGGGCAAACCCTTGGCCTGCCCTTACGAGTCGCCCTATGTCGGTCGCGATGGTTTGGTTTTCGACGAAGCCACCTTCCAAGTCCGCGCCTGGTACCGAAAATACGGGTTCCAAATTGAAGCGCTCAACCGCGAGCCCGACGACCATTTAGGGTATGAACTAGCTTTCGCGGCGATCCTGACAGAGTTGATAAGCCAAAATCCGCAAGCAGCTGAGGTTTGGGACGATCTGGCCGATTTCACGCGCAACCACCTGAGCGTTTTCGGCTACGCAGTAGCAGAAGGGATCGCGACTCACGCGAACACCGATTTCTACCGCGCGTGCGCTCACTTCCTCACCGGCGCGTTGGATACGTTGCGAAACTTCACCTGCAACGAACGGAACTAACCTGGCCACTGACTCAAACTAGGGGACGAAATGGAAAAGTTAACTCACTTAACCGCCAAGGGTGAGGCACATATGGTTGACGTGACGGCTAAGCAGCCGACCGTGCGTGAAGCTAGTGCCCAGGCGGAAATCTCCTGCTCGCCGTCCACCATTGAGCTAATCCGCTCAGGCGAGGCGCCCAAAGGTGATGTTTTAGCGGTGACGCGGGTGGCCGGTATAGCCGCCACCAAACAAGTCCCCGCTCTCCTCCCCTTAGCGCACGTGATTGGTGTCCATGGCGCACAGGTGGACATTGAACTGCTTTCCGACCGCGTCGTTATCACTACCGTAGTTCGCACCGCTGACCGCACCGGCGTGGAGATGGAAGCGCTCACCGCCGCAACAGTGGCGGCGTTAGCGTTCGTCGATATGGTCAAGGGCGTGGACCGATCGGTAATGATTGAGCGTGCCTTTATAACTGCGAAGTCCGGCGGACGCTCAGGGGATTGGGCCAGGCCTACCTCGCAGTAGCATCGTTGGGCGGCACGTCGTGTCGCCGGCGGCTGTCTACTAGTGGTCCCCGCCTCGAAGCTGATCCACCAGGTGGGGAGCTAAAGTAGCCAAATAACCTACCCACTCGCGCACAGCGTTCGTCGAACCGGGCGCGTTCGCCACTATTGCGCGGCACCCCTCAACCGTTGCGACGCCCACGATTCCGCGTGACAGTGCGGCTGCGGAAGTGGACTTACTCCCTAATCGGCGCAGTTCTTCCGCGAGGCCAGGTATTTCGTAATCAAGTAGTGGCCTGGTCGCCTCCACGGTCACGTCCCGCGGAGCGATCCCCGTGCCCCCGGTCGTCATCACAATTTCAGCTCCGGCAACAATCGAAACCTCGATGGCCTCAGCAATCGCTGCCGCTTCATCTGGAACCACCCGCAAGGGGAGCATCTGGGCAGCATGCTGCTGCCATAGGCTAACCGCCAGCGGTCCGGATCGATCCTGGTACTCGCCGCGAAACGCCCGGTCCGATACCGTCACCACCGCCACCCTGAAGGCGTTTTTTTCGACCAACTGGCTTCCCCTGTCTCGACCGGAAGTTGGAACGCGCCTGATACCCGTATCAGCTAGGCCCGTCCTCGCTAATGAGCTAACGTTTTAAGCATGACTGCGAAGCGTTACGAACGCAATATGGCACTACCACAGCTGGGTGCGCAGGGACAGGAACGTTTAAGTCAAGCACAGGTTTGCGTGGTTGGAGCAGGTGGTCTAGGTTCTCCCCTGCTCGCCTACTTGGCGGCTGCAGGAGTGGGAACTTTGCATGTTGCAGACGCCGACATAGTGGAGGAATCCAACCTAAACCGACAGATTTTGCATCCGACCACTCGCCTGGGCAAGTCCAAAGCCCAGTCCGCCGTGCGAACCTTGGAAGCCCTCAACCCTAACCTCAAACTCCAATCACACAGTGTTTGGATTGACCACGGTAACTGCGCAAGCCTCCTTGAGGGGGCGGACCTGGTGGTGGACGCCAGTGATAACTTCGCCACCAAGTATCTGCTGGCTGATTACGCCAAAGAAACTGCCACAAATCTGGTATGGGGAACCATTGTCGGTTTACATGCGCAAGTCGGCAGTTACTTACCTAGCTACCTCACGCCACCGGGAGTTACCTTGCCAGACCTGTTCCCCACCCCAACTGCTGCCGAGCAGCCGAACGCCGAAGGTGTTCTAGGTGCTGCTTGTGGTGTCGCTGGATCTCTGATGGCATCCCTGGCGATTGGGGTATTAAGCGGAGGTTGGTTACCGGAAGGCTGCGCGGTGACTTTAGTTGATGTGCAAAGTCTTAGCGTGCGTTCCCTAAATCTTGGCTGCCAGCCCAAGGCGTAGAGTGGGTAACATGCTCGGAATTGATGAATATGTGTCTTTAATATGTGACGACGTCACTGCCATCCCCAGCCTCAAACGGCCAACCAACGAGACGTTGGGGGATGTTCTGGCCAATGACTTATATGCGCGATACCCGGTGCCACCGTTCGATAACTCAGCTATGGATGGATTCGCCCTCAGATCATCCGATACGAACACGGATACCGACACCGTGGAATTACCGGTGGTGCGAGACATTGCGGCCGGCCCCACTTCGAATGAGCCGGTGACGCCAGGCTGCGCGGTACGCATCATGACCGGCGCTGCCGTGCCACCGGGAGTGGACACCGTGGTACCGGTCGAAGACACCGACTCCTCGCCCGGCGTTATCCAGTGCCCCGAGTCCGTGCGCGTCCCCTCGGGGCTGCAAGCAGGTCGCCATATTCGTCACCGGGGTGAAGATGTAGCGCAGGGGCAACTGGTGGCGAACAAGGGCGTGACCATCACCCCCGCACTCATTTCCGCGGCGCTGTCAGTGGGGCATGGCCAGTTAGAAGTCAGGCGCCGCGTGAAGGTTGCCATTATCTCCACTGGTGATGAACTGCGAGGTCCTGAAGAGGAACTGGTTTTCGGCACCATCCCCGATTCCAACTCTGCGCTGTTAGCGGCACTAGTTAGCGAGGCGGGCGCGCAAGTGCAGGTAGTTGGGCGCTGTCATGATGACCCTGCCGCGGTGGCCGACTTTCTAACGCAGGCAGCCGGAGCCGATCTGTTGCTTTCTAGCGGCGGTGTTTCCGCAGGGGCTTTCGATGTGATGAAGTCCTTTGGGCGCGAGCACGGTTTGAGCTTCCACAAGGTGGCCATGCAGCCTGGCAAGCCGCAGGGCTTTGGCTCGCTGTGCGCGGGTGAGAATCAAATGAAAGTCTTGATGCTGCCGGGTAACCCGGTCAGCGTCTTCGTATCTTTCCACCTTCTGGTAAAACCTGTTTTAGACATCTTGGCAGGACGCGCCAAGCAATGGACTCCGCTGTCTGAGCGCCTCATTCCAGCTCATGCAGGCATGCAGTGGAAGGCCGCTGGCAAGCGCACGCAGATTATGCCAGCGAAGGTCGAGCTTCGGGCAGATGGCCTATATGTTTACCCGGTACACCCTCTGGGTTCAGGTTCGCATTTGGTGGCCAGTCTTCACCATGCGCAGGCTTTGGCGGTCGTTCCCGCCGGGGTGGAGATGGTAGCCGAAGGGGATGCCATTTCGGTA
>JAEWEQ010000037.1 GCA_023389315.1 Actinomycetes bacterium
CCTCGGCACCCACGGCTCCGCCGCCGACCGCACCCTCCGCGCCGGGCGCGAACGCAGCCGCACTGCCGCCCCCGGCGGCAACACCGCCAACCGTCTACCCCGGTTACGTTCCTCCCCCGGCGGCGCCGGGCGGGGTGCAACCCGAGGATGACGAGTTCGAACTCCAGTAAGTAGGAAGCTGGAAACGACGCCCCCGTCCTCGTCAATACAAATTGGCGAGGACGGGGGCTTCCTTGGTAAACAGCGGCGCGCTAGTGGGCGCCGAATACGACTTCCACCTGCGGGTGCAGCATCGCTTGTGCGACCTGTGCGGGCTGGAAGCTGGGCGGTAAGTTCAAGGTCAGTTGCACGCGGGCGCGCTCGGCAGCCGCTAACAGGGCTGACAGCTCAACCGTTTCCAACACCGAGCGGTCTACGCTGAGGTGCTCAATCCCCAGGAATGACAGGGCGCGCATGTACTGTTTGGCGGTGCGGGCGCGCAGTGACCAGCTCCCGACCAAACCCGATCGGCGCAGTTCGCGCAGGGCAGCAATGTTTTCTTTCACGATCACCGCATCGGCGCACACTCCGGGCAGTTCCACTCGGTCCAGGTAGTCGGTGCCGGCTCGTTCCAGGGCCGCCAGGGTGCTGATTTCGATCTGCTCGGGATCGATCCCCCAGGTGTTGGCGTCGCGCGGGTCGGGCTCGCCCAGGCGTACCAGGCAGCGGCGGCCGGCGCGGATGTGCCAACGCAGGGCGTACTGTCCACTCCAGGTGTGGGCAGCAGCCCAAACCGCGCTGCTGTGAGCTGCCGGTAGGTGCGCCAGGTGCGCGCCGGCGGCTAAGTGGTGAGGGACGGACCCGGTGTCCACCACGATTCCGCGCGCGGCAACCCGCGGCGAAGCGAGGTTTGGCTGCCAGGCGATCGCAGTCCCGAAGACGTTCATCACCCACCCCCAGGCTTTACTCAACTTTTACTTTCTCTTTAGTTGAGTCTGGTGCCTTCGGGGTATTTTGTCAAGTACTATTAAATACTTTACTTCCCAGGATTAAGCCAGTGCCTCCATTACCCGCACCTGATCCAACGCCCGCATATGCGGCAGCGGGTCGATCCCCAACTCCAACACGAAGTCCGTCAGCTGTCCGCGCACCTGTTCCAGCAGCGCTTGCACATCCCACGGCTTAGAGAAATAGTGATCCAAATGCGCATCATTGAGCGCGCGAATGGTGTCAGCCTGATCAGCCTGCCCGGTCACTAAAACCTTCTTCGCATCCATGGTGCGATCATCCCCGGTCATCTCCACCAGGAAATCCACCCCCGTCTGGTCGGGCAGACGATGGTCGGCCAGCACCAGCGCGAGGACGTCCCCGTCCTCGTCAATCTCATCCACCACGGACCAGGCGTCGTCTACACAGTCGGCTGCCTCAATGCGAATCACCTCCGCCAGCGGATCCAAATCACGCACAAGAGCTTCGCGGACTTCGGGCTCGTCTTCGAGCACCATCACAGCCAGTTTCATCACTTAACCTCCTGGTTGGTTGCAGTCTCACCGGCAGGGGACTGAGGGTCTGGGGTCGGGGTTGGGACGGCGATTGCGGATTCACCCTCGCCAAGTGTCGCGCTAGTAGGGATGGGGGTCTGTCCTTCCAGGGCGGCGGCCGCCAGCTTCGTTTCCTCAGCGGTTTCCTCACTCGGCCCGGCCACCGGCAACAGCACCTTAATTTGGGTTGAACCCGCAGCTGATTCTATCCGCAAGTGCCCATCGTGGTCATCCACAATCGAGGAGGTAATCGACATCCCCATGCCCAGGCCGAACCGCACTTGACCGCCCTTAGTGGTGAAATGCGGCTCCATGATGCGCTCTAGCAGATGCTCGGGAATGCCGGGGCCGTTGTCGCACACGCACACTTCCACCCAGTCATCACCCACCGCCCGGGTGCGCACACCAATGCGTGCCGACTGGTCCCCGCGCGCGGGCAGCTGCCCTTCTTCCAACTCATCTTCTTCGTCTTCAATTGCTTCGCGGGCGTTCACCAGCAGGTTTGTCCACACCTGCTCCAACCGGGTCGGATAGCCACGAATGGTGGGGACATCACCGAAATCACGCTCAATCTCCACCCCGCGCAGGCGGTGTGCGGTAAGGCGCAACACGTCCTCGATACCGTCGTGCACATCCACGTCCGGCACCGGCTGCGAATCCGGGCGCGCATACGCCCGCAGCGACGCCACCAAATCCGTGATACGCCGTGCCGCCACCGTGGAGTTACGCACCGCCTTGCCGATGTGTCCGGCCGCTTCCACCACTTGCAAGGGCGATAGCTTCCCGCGCCGGTGCAGCCGCTTAAAGCTGCGCTCCTTGCGCAGTAGGGCCTTAATCTGCACCGGGTCGCTCACCCCGGCCCCCACCAGCCGCTGCGCCACGTGCCGGTCCCCAGCTTGCTCCAGCACTTTGCGCACCAACTGGCGTTCTTCCTTAGTGGAGCGCGGCGTGGCATTACGAGTACGTTCGAGGGCGTGGGCAGCGTCAGCCAGTTCAGCGTGGGCTTGCAACAGGGTGTCCAGTTCCTCCCCGATCTGCTGGGTCGCGCGTTGCAGTGCCGCCACCGGATTGTTGAGCTCGTGAGCAATACCGGCAGATAGTTCACCCAGCATCGCGTACTTGGTTTGCACCACCAGTTGCGCGCGCGTGGCGGTGAGCTCATCCAACGTGTGGGTGAGGCGTTCGCGCTCACGTTCCAACTGTTCGGCCAGTTCGTTCTTCTCCACGTGCAGGTATTCGGCGCGCACCAACCTGGCCGTGAGGGCCTGGATCGCCACCACCGCCAGGTTCGCCGACGTGTCCGGGCTTTTGGCCAGCACGTATTCGAGTTGTTCCCACGACAGGCGCACCATTTCCACTTCCGTGGTGGTGGTGGAGGTAAACAGGGCCCGTTGGGCGCGGGCCATCGACACCAGCCCGATCAGTGGCCCGGAGGTAGCGTGGTGCAGCAGCACGTCCCCGAAGTGGGAGGCCCGCCGCAACGCCACCGAGCCACGCAACACCAGGTAGACCGCGTCCACTCGCTCATTTTGCCGGGTGAGGTTCACCCCCGCTGGCACCACCATGCGCGGGCGCGGCCCCAAGTGTTTTTCGATCCCCTCCAGCAGTACGCGCTGCACTTGCTCGTGGGGACTATCGAGCCCATACAGCAGGTCACCGCTGCGCGGATGTCCATCCGGGTCAGTGCCCAACAGCGTATAGGCCAGTTCTGAATCTGGGTACCACTTTTGCAGCCAGCGGTGAATCACGGCTTCAACTTGCTCCACCAGGGCCGGCGGCGTCCACGGCACCGCCACCACCGACTTCAGCACCCCGCAGTCTACCGCCTGCGCTAAGTCATCATGCACGGTTTGGTCGGTAAGCAATAACAATCCGGCACGCCGCAGGGTCGGCAGCTGGCGCAACTGCTGCATGATGTCATCTACTCGCCCCACGTAGGGGGAGATCATGACCAGCGGAATCGCCCATTCGTCCTCGTCGGAAAGCTGCGCCGCCGCCCCCGCCACGCCGGAAACTTCCACCACCGTCACGTCGCTGAGCCCTTCGCGCAGTTGCGCAGCGGCAGTGAAGACGTAGTCGTCGTCATGGCCCCCAATTACGAGGACGTGTAGTGGCAGGCTGGTCATGGGACCTCACCTCACAGCAGGCCCAGGCCGTGCCACATCAGTGGCATCACGAAGGCCAGCAAGATCACGCCGCTGATACCAACCACCAGGCCGGATTTAATCATTTCTCCGGTGTGAATCTCCCCGGTAGAGTACGCGATGGCGTTGGGTGGGGTGGAGATCGGCAGGCACATACCCAGGGAGCAACCCAGGGCCAGTACCACTGCGATTTCCGCCGGCCCAGCGGCCAGGGAGGCACCCAGGCCCATTCCCAGCGGGATCAGCAGGTTCGCTGCGGCGGAGTGGGAAATCACGTTGGACATGCCAAATCCGATGGCGGCCAATACCAGTAGCAGCAGCGCCACCGGGACCGCAGCCCAGTCGATGGAGTTAATCAACCACGCATCCAAACCGGAGGTACCCACACCGATGCCTAGGGCGATACCGCCGGCCACCAGCCAAAGTACCGGCCAGTCCAGGGCCTTGAGGTCTTCCCCGCTCATCACCTGGGTGACCATCAGCAGCACCACCGGGATGAAACCGACAGTGTTGGAAGAGATCCCGTGCAGCGGCTCGGTCATCCACAGCGCGATGGTGATGCCTCCGACGATGTAGAAGATCATGGGGTTGCGTCCCTTTTGGAAGGTGGCAGACAAGTCAATGTCGATCTTCAGGTCAGCTGGGATGTAGCGGAACGCTAAGAATGCCCAGGAAATCGCCAGCACGATCATCATCAGCGGGATTGCCAGGATCATCCAGGACACGAAGGAGATGTGGATCCCCGCCTGCTGCAGGGCACCCAGGGCGATCGCGTTAGGCGGGGTACCAACCGGGGTGCCAATACCCCCGACGTTGGCGGCGATGGGGATCGATAGCGCCAGCCCGGTGCGTGGTTTACCTTTGGGTAGTTGCACGAGCACGGGCATGAAGACCGCGAACATGGTGGCGGTGGTTGCGGTGTTTGACATGAACATGGACAGCACCGCGGTAATCAGCATCACGCCCATCAACGTCAGGCGCGGGGAAGACAGGAAGGGCCGCAGCATGACGGCCGCGAGCGCCCGGTCTACCTTATATTTGGCGGCACCATCCGCCAGCATGAAGCCACCCAGGAACAAGATGATCACCGGGTTGGCCAATGCGGCGAAGAATTGGGAGGACTTCGGGGCCCCTTCCGCTACCGGTAGGATCGCTTGGTCGGAGATCAGTAGCACTTCCGCCATGATGACCAGCACGGCGGTGGCCGACAGGGGGATGGCTTCAGTTACCCACAGCATGATGGCCGCTAGGAAGATCCCCAGCATCCGCTCCCCGACCGCGTCCAGGCCGGGCACGTCGAAGATCAGCGGCAGGATGAAACCGATGACCGCGGCGATCTGGCCGAAGCGTTGCAGCTTGGTGGGTTGGGGGTGTTGCAGGGCTTTGGAGCCACTGGGGCGGCGTGGGGTTTTCACGCGGGGGCGGGCAGCGCGTCGCGAGGACGGGCCGGCGGCAGGGTTAGCTAAGGATGGCATCGGGTGTCAGATCCTTGGGTGTCTAAAGGGTGGCGTCTTTACCAAGATTTAGATTTACCCCATATTACCGTGAGTCACAGCTCACACGGTGGGCCTAAAGTGCTAATGTCACCGCCCTGGGTCCGTGCCGTAGGATAGAAGGGACACGGTCCGAATGGAGAAGGAAATGAGAGTTTCACCGTCTTACACTGCTTCCTATCGGCTAAATATCGATGCCACCAAGGTCCGCATCTCTTCAATTGTTGATTTGATTTCGGAAACTGGTGCCGCCATCACCGGCATGGACGTGGCTGAGTCCGACCGCGGCGACATGGCCATCGACCTCACCTGCAACACCCGCGACTCCGCCCACCGCCGCGAGATCGCCCAGGTTCTTACCAATCTCGAGGGCGTAACCGTTTCCTCCGTCTCCGACGCCACCTTCTTGGCGCACATAGGCGGCAAACTGGAGGTCACCCCCAAGAGCCCTATCCGTAACCGCGCGGACCTCTCCCGCGTTTACACCCCCGGCGTGGCGCGCGTTTGTACCGCCATTCACGACGCCCCCATGAAGTCCCACTTCCTGACCATGCGCGCCAACACGGTGGCCGTAGTCACCGACGGCAGTGCCGTCCTCGGCCTGGGCGACATCGGCCCCGAAGCGGCCCTGCCGGTAATGGAAGGCAAAGCGGTCCTGTTCAAGCAATTCGGCGGCGTGGACGCCTGGCCGGTGGTGCTCGACACTAAGGACACTGACGAGATCGTGTCCATCATCAAGGCCATCGCCCCCGGCTACGGCGGCATCAACTTAGAAGACATCTCCGCTCCCCGCTGCTTCGAAATCGAAGCCCGCCTGCGTGAGGAGCTGGACATCCCGGTATTCCACGACGACCAGCACGGCACCGCCATCGTGGTGCTGGCGGCCCTGATCAACGCCCTCAAAGTGGTCGATAAGAAGATCGAGGACGTGCGCATCGTGGTTTCCGGCGTGGGCGCGGCCGGCACCGCCATCATTAAGCTGCTGCTGGCCCAGGGTGCGCGCGACATCGTTGGCTACGGGCGCGACGGTGCCCTGTCGGCCGACAACGTGGAAGGCATGAACCCGGCCCGCCGCGAACTGGCGCAGATCACCAACCCGCGTCTGGTACACGGTGACCTGCGTTCGGGCCTGAAGGACGCCGACGTGTTCATCGGAGTTTCCCACGGCGATATTTTGCAGCCCGAAGACCTGGCGCAGATGAACGACCAGGCGATCGTGTTCGCCCTCGCCAATCCCACCCCCGAGGTCGATCCCATTGGGGCCAGCGAATACGCTGCCATCGTAGCGACTGGCCGTTCAGACTTCCCCAACCAGATCAACAACGTGTTGGCCTTCCCCGGTTTGTTCCGCGGCGTGTTGGACGCCCGCGTGAAGACCATCACCACCGAGTTGCTGCGGGTGACAGCGTTGGCGATTGCGTCGGTTATTTCCGAGGACGAACTCTCACCTCACTACATCATCCCCGGCGTGTTCGATGAGCGAGTCACGCGCGCGGTGAAGGTAGCGGTGAAGCGCGCAGCTGCGGACCTGCCCAAGCATGAGATTCCCATGCAGGAGCACACTGGTTTGTGACCAGAGTCAGGTTTAGCGACGTGGGCGTTGGGTTAAACTTGAAACGATGTGGTTTAACCTATGCTGGGTTAGGCATATAACTTCCACCTTTGGAGTATTACGTGTCCGCTACTGAGACAACGCCCACGCGCTGGACCTGGGGGCAGTATTTAGCTGCCTGGGCGGTTCACGCTTTCACCATGACCGGGCTGCTGTGGGTGATCCTAGCGGCACAGGCTTTGATGCGCGGCGATATTAAGATGCTGTGGCTGTGGCTGGGCGTGGCCATCGTGGTTGACGCCATCGACGGCCCCCTGGCCCGCAAAGCGAAGGTCACGGAAGTGGTGCCGTGGTTCTCCGGCGTGATGATGGACAACGTGGTGGACTACATGACGTGGACCATGTTGCCCGCCCTGTTCATGGCGACCTACTTGCCCTTGGGCCCCGGCGTGCTGCCAACAGTGGCGGCCGTGATGGCGATGGTGTCGTCCATGTTCTGCTACGCCAACACCAAGATGAAGTCCTCCGACTGGTATTTCGTGGGCTTCCCGGCGGCGTGGAACGTGGTGGCGGTGACGCTGTGGCTGTTCGGCACCGGGGCTGTGACTAACTGGCTGGTGGTTTTGGTGTTCACGGTGCTGGCCGTGGTGCCGTGGAAGTGGGTCCACCCCTTCCGCGTGGAGCACCTGCGTTGGGCCAACGCCACCGCGGCGATCACCTGGGTGGTCGCCACTGCCTGGTGGGTAGTGGCTTACCCAGCTTCCCCCACCGCCTTGGTGGTGGCCTGGTGGATCTCTGGCGTGTGGCTGCTGATTGCGTCCGCTCAACGCACCATCATGGGGCCGGCGCGCAAGTTGCGTGACAGTCATGCGGCGCGCAAAGCCGCGAAGGCCCAGAAGTAGGATTTTCCCGAGGACGATCGGCGCAGTTCACCTGCCTACCGGCGCAGCGGCGCTATCCGGCGGTGGGCTGCCAACCGGCGGGACGTTGCCAATTATCGGGACGCGGCCAACCCGCCTACCGTCCTCGCGCTGGCGTTCGGCCAGTGCCCGCCAAGTGACGGGGGTGTCAATCCACGATCGCTCCGCTGCCAGCCCGCCTACCGTCCTCGCGAATATTAGCGGAGTTTACGTTGGGCGCGCTGCTGGTGCCGCGCCATCATCTTCTGCACTCGCGCTTGCGGGCGCCGGCGCCACTGCAAAGACTTGCGCACTCGCCGGTCCCACCACATCTTCATACCTTCCAGCACGAAGGTACCCAGGATCAGCATGGCGATAATGAAGATCACGTGGTCGGGGTAGTCGCGCCCATGCAACCCGAAATAAATGTAGGGCAGCATGAAGGTCACCACTGCGACCACCAGGCCGATCAGGCGCATCTTGAACTTCGGCGCCGTGACCATTGCCAACACGCCCCAGGTGTAGGGCACTGCGGTGACCAAGTCGATGGTCCACAGCATCAGGATGGAGCCGTGGAACTCTTTCACGAACGTCACCGGTAGGGCTCGCAGTGCCGAGTACACGAACACCACGATGTAGGCCAGCACGCGCGGGTTGGTCAACCACCGGGTGAAGCGGGTCCGCGGCTGGAGGGTGACGCCCGCGGCGATAAGTTTGCGGTACAGGCGGGTGGGTACCACCAGGCCGTCCACGTCTCGCAGCGCGGTGCGCAAGAAAGTTAGGTCCTCCGGGGAGGATCGATCCACCAGGGCTTCGGCCACGTCAATGGGGGCCAGCCCGATGGGGGTCACTTCCTCTTCGTCGTAGGACTGTTTTGGCCCGAGGACGTGGAAGATTTCCTCCGGTAGCCAGGCTTGCCATTCGGCGAGGACGTCGTCGCTAAGGGGTAGCAACCATAGGCGTTCACGTTTACGGATGGAGTCACGCAGAATGGACATCAGGTAGCGGCGGTGATCGTGGTCATCGAGTTCCCCGAAGCTGGGGAGCTCGCGCACGTGCCGGTCGCGCAGGTCAGCTAAGCGATCGATGCCCGCAGCTATGCGGAATTCATCTGGGTCGAGGACCAGGTCCTCGCCAAACGAAATATCGATGCTTAAGTTCATCCCCATATCCTATCGGGAAGCCCGCTGCCTGCGTGGA
>JAEWEQ010000048.1 GCA_023389315.1 Actinomycetes bacterium
CAGTTTATCAATCCGGCAATCAGCGTTGGGCGGGGGTGAAAAAATAATCCGAGGACGCGGTAGGCGCCGCGAAGACGCCTTTGCCTCGCTCCGCTGGCGGCGGATGCGAGACCAAACAGTAACCACCTCTTAGGCCAAAAGTCACTTTCAGTTAACCTTTTGCGTGTATTCTCTGCCACAGGGACACCGGCGCCCCACGAGTGTGAGGCGCCATTTCGTTGTGATAACGCAGCGCCCAGCCGTACAACCGCGCCTAGTACCTGGACAAGGAGGAGGGAAGGCCTGTGAACGACTCGTCCGCGTCCAAACCGGTTCCACCCAAACAACCCCCCAGCGTGCACCCCCAACCCGCGAGCGCTACCGCGCAAACCAGCCCCAGTGCTGCTCCCGTGAAAGCGAAGCGCTCCGACCGCCCCGATAATCGCGAGTGGCTGCTAGCGGCCTTGCTGTTAGTGCCCAACCTGATCCTGCTGCTGACCTTCACCTACCGCCCGTTGGTGGACAACGTGCGCCTGTCTTTCACCGACTGGAACGTGGCCTCCCCAACGGCGAACTGGATCGGATTCGATAACTACCGGCGCTGGTGGCATGCTTCCTCCACTTGGCAGGTGCTATCCAATACTTTGATCTTCACCGTCGCCACGGTGGCTGGCTCCATCCTGCTGGGCCTATTCCTAGCGATGGTGTTGGACCAAAAGATCAAGGGCCGCAACTTCGTGCGCTCGGTGGTGTTTGCCCCTTACATCATTTCTGGCGCTGCCATCGGCGTGGCTTTCCAGTTCGTGTTTGACCCGAACTTTGGCCTCATCGCTGACGTGCTCGCTCGCTTGGGTATCGGCTCGCCAGACTTCTACCAGGAACCCAAATGGGCGCTGTTCATGGTGACCGCCACCTACATTTGGAAGAACCTGGGTTACACCTTCGTCATCTACTTGGCAGCCCTGCAGGGGCGACGCAAGGACCTGGATGAGGCGGCCGAGATTGATGGCACGAGTACGTGGCGGCGCATTACCCGCGTGATCTTGCCGCAACTGCGCCCCACCACTTTCTTCCTGTCCATCACGGTGCTGCTGAACTCCATGCAGGTGTTCGACATCATTAACGTGATGACCCGCGGCGGCCCGCAAGGTAACGGCACCGCCACCATGGTTTTCCAGGTTTACCAAGAAACCTTCGTGAACAATAACGCCGGGTACGGTGCCACGGTGGCGACCATTTTGTTCCTAATCTTGCTGATCATCACTATGATCCAAGTCCACTTCATGCAGCGAGGTGAAAAGTGAAGTTCTTTTCCCGGAAGAAGGACGACCCCGTCCTCGTCCATGAAGAAGAAGTCAACTACGTTGGTCAGACCAAGGGATTTAAGATCCTCGGCTACGTGGCGATGGTGATGTCCCTGATCATCATTTTGGTGCCGATCTACTGGATTGTGCTGGCCTCGTTTAAGACGGCCTCCGACATTTATGTCAGCCCCGCGACCTACTTCCCCAACCCGCCGACCATCGAGAACTACCAGACGGTGCATACTGATTTGGCATTCACCACGTACTTCCGTAACTCGGTGATCATCACGGTGTTCCTCTCCGCCATCAAGATTGCTTTAGGGGTGACCTCCGCCTACGCCCTCGCACTGCTGCGTTTCCCAGGACGGAACATAGTGTTCCTACTGGTGATCGCCTCCTTGATGGTGCCCAACCAGATCACTGTCATCTCCAACTATGCGTTGATTTCCTCGCTAGGGCTGCGCAATACCTTCCTCGGAATTATCTTGCCGCTGGCGGGCACCGCGTTTGGCACCTTCTTGATGCGTAACCATTTCCTGTCTCTGCCCACAGAAGTCATCGAAGCGGCCCGTATGGACGGCGCCGGGCCGGTGAAACTGCTGTTTAGGGTAGTGCTACCGATGTCCTGGCCGACCCTGTCGGCGTTTGCGCTCATCACCATCGTGAATGACTGGAACGAGTACCTGTGGCCGTTCTTGATGTCCGACGATGAACGCACTGCGCCGCTGCAGATCGGCCTTACCTTCCTGCAAAACAACGAAGGCCTCACCAACTGGGGGCCGGTAATGGCAGGAACTGTCCTTGCTGTCATCCCCGTCCTCATAGTCTTCCTGATTTTGCAAAAGAGCATGATCAAGGGACTAACTTCCGGCGCAGTGAAAGGCTGACTCCGGGTCCTGCCACTTGACGATGAAAGGCATACACATGAAGATCTCTCGTATCGCTCTGGGCGCCATCGCGGTTGCCACCTTGGCACTCAGCGGTTGTGCGGGCACCGGATCACTGTCCGGCTCCGAAGCCCCCGCCACCAACTCAGACGGGACCATCACCCTGGATTTTTGGTCCAACCACCCGGCTAACTCCAAGGCTTTGGAAGAAGAACTAATCAAGCGTTTCGAAGCTGCCAACCCCGACATCAAGGTGAAGCTCACCGACGCGGGTAAGAACTACGAGGAAGTGGCGCAAAAGTTCAACGCTGCGCTCTCCGGCGGGCAGGTACCTGACGTGGTGATCGCCTCTGACGTCACCTGGTTCAACTTCGCCCTCAACGATCAGCTCGAGCCGCTCGATGACCTGCTGAAGAATAACGACGGCAACCCTGACGACTACGTCCCCAACCTTTATGACGAGTACGAATTCAACGGTTCGCATTTCGCGGTGCCCTACTCGCGTTCCACCCCCTTGTTCTACTACAACAAGGAAATGTGGAAGGCCGCTGGCCTGCCCGATCGCGGCCCGAAAGACTGGAATGAGTGGAATGATGATTTCGCTCCGAAGTTGAAGGCTGCGAACGCCGGCGTCACCCCGCTCATCATCCCCGATGGGTCCAACTACATGGACTGGTACTTCCAGGGCATGATCTGGTCCCTGGGTGGGTCCTACTCCAAGGACTGGGAGATGACCATGTCCAGCCCGGAGTCGATCAAGGCTGGTGAGTTCTTGCAAAAGCAGTTCCAAGAAGGCAACTTCAAGGCCGCTAAGGATGCCACCGCCCCGTTCGTTGCCGGTCAGGCTGCCGCGATGCTGGAATCCACCGGGTCCCTCAAGGGGGTTGCCAAGGACGGCAAGATCGACGTGGCTACCGCGTTCCTGCCCAGCCCCGAGGGCGTGATCGGCTGCTCCACCGGTGGTGCGGGCCTGGCGGTGCCGAAGAAGTCGGCGAAGAAGGAAGCTGCGGCGAAGTTCATCGGTTTCATCACCAACCCGGAGAACACCGTGTACTTCTCTCAGAACACCGGTTACATGCCGGTGCGTACCTCCGCTAAGGAACTACCTGAGGTGCAGAAGTACTTCGAGGAGAACCCGAACTTCAAGGTCGCGGTTGAGCAGCTGGCCCACACCCAGAAGCAGGACGTGGCCCGCGCCTTCGTTTCCGGCGGTGGTATGCGCATCGGCGCGGCCCTGGACAAGATTTCCCAGGGTGCGGACGTGCAGGCAACCTTCGCTGAGATTGACAGGACCCAGCAAGAGATGATCGATTCGCAGATCAAACCGAAACTGAAGTGATCCTCCAGGTGGGGGTGCCGGTCGGTGCCCCCACCGCCTGGGGTTGGCTGGACGAGGCCGCACCCGACTGGCCACCCACCGCCAGGGGTTGGTTGGACGGGTCCGCACCCGACTGGCCACCCCGCCGCCTGGGCCTTACGCCCCCAACTGAGTATTTAGTGAGTTAGGAACGACCGTGGCAAGCGTTACTTTCGAAAATGCCTCCCGGCTCTTTCACGGTGCCAAAGTCCCCGCTGTCGATAGTTTGAACCTAAACATCGAGGACGGAGAGTGCGTGGTACTGGTAGGTCCCTCCGGCTGTGGCAAGTCCACCTCCTTGCGGATGGTAGCCGGATTGGAACCGACCACCTCCGGGCGGGTCCTGATCGGTGGGAAGGACATGACCGGGGTGCGGCCACGCTCGCGGGACGTGGCCATGGTGTTCCAGTCCTACGCCCTGTACCCGAACATGACGGTGGCGCAAAACATGGCCTTCGCCCTCGAAAATGCGCGCCTGCCCAAGGATAAGATCCGCGAGCGCGTGGCGTGGGCGGCGAAGATGCTGGAGCTGGAAGAACTGCTGGAGCGCAAACCCTCGGCCCTGTCGGGCGGGCAGCGTCAGCGCGTGGCCATGGGGCGGGCGATCGTGCGCAAACCCACCGTGTTCTGCATGGATGAGCCGCTTTCCAACCTGGATGCCAAACTGCGCGTAACCATGCGCGGTGAGATCGCGGCCCTGCAACGCAACCTGGGGGTGACCACGGTGTACGTCACCCACGACCAGGTGGAGGCCATGACCATGGGGCACCGGGTGGCGGTAATGCGCGGCGGTAAACTCCAACAGATCGACACCCCGCAAGAGCTGTACTCCAACCCTGTTAACACCTTCGTGGCGGCCTTTATCGGCTCACCCGCCATCACCCTATTCACCTGCCCGATGGTGGAGCCGGGAGTGGCGGCGCTGGGGTCGTTGCGCATCCCGGTTCCGCGCTCGGTGGAGTCCGGATTGTCGGATTCAGTGATCATCGGGGTGCGCCCCGAATCCTGGGTGAGTGCCGGTGCGGATGAACCGGGCCTGACGCTGGTGACCGACATGGTGGAAATGTTGGGCTCGCAAGCCTTCCTTTACGGCACCATCGCGGAGCCGGAAGTTACCGGTGTGGGTGCGGCTGAGTCGGTGGTTGGTAGCGCCGACAGCCAGGTGGAAAAACAGCTGGGGTTGACGCATGAGCCGCACCGTATCGCGGTGATGCTGGGGCGCCACCATCACCCCAGCCCCGGTGACTTGGTGCGTATCAGGCCAGCGGCGGATGAGATTTACTTCTTCGACCC